>CALKYK010000330.1 GCA_938003715.1 uncultured Gammaproteobacteria bacterium | reverse complement strand
TTTCGACGTTCAGCGGAATCGTGGCCGCGGAGCTGCGCGAGCCGAAAGCGAACGTCAGTACCGGCCATACCTTGCGGAAATAGTCGCTGACACTGACGCCGTTCAGGCGCAGCAGCAGCCCGTGCACGACGAACATGATCGCGATGGCGATGTAGGACGCGACGATGAAATTGATCAGGTACAGGATGTCCTCGGCATTGGAACCTGCGACCACGCGCGTCATTAGCGCGAGAATGCCGTACGGCGTCAGCACCATGATCATGTGCACGAGCTTCATGACGATCGCCTGCGCCGTCTCGATGAAGCGCCGGAGCGACTCGCCGCGGGCCGGGTCTTCACGCGATACGAGCAAAGCCGCGATGCCGAACAGGATGCCGAACAGCACCACGGCGATGACCGACGTCGGGCGCGCTTCGGTCAGGTCGCGGAATACGTTTTGCGGCACGAACCGCGCCAGCATGTCGGCCAGCGTGCTGCCCTCGAGCGATGCACGTCGCGATTCCAGGACCTCCGCACGCGCCATCTCGCGCGCGCCCTCGGTCAGTCCCTCGGCGGTCAGGCCGAATGCGCTGGCCATCAGGATGCCGACCAGCGCGGCGATCATCGTCGTGCCGATCAGGATGCCGATGACGGAGCCGCCGATGCGGCCGAGCGCCGCCACCTCGCGCATCTTGACGACGGCGGCGATCATCATCACCAGGATCAGCGGCATGATGATCATGCGCAAAAGGTTGATGTAGGTCGTTCCGACGAGGTTCGTCCATTCGAGCGTGCCGGACATCACGGCATCGTTGCCGCTCCACGCGAACTGCATCGCGAAACCGAAACCCAGGCCGGCGACGAGGCCCAGCAGTACCTGCTGCGAGAGCGAGTACTTCGGTGCCCGGAACCGTGTCAGGAATACGATCAGGCCGGCAAAGACTAGCAGGTTGATTACGACAAGGAACGACATGGCACACCCCGGCTGTCCGTTGACCGGTCGCCACGACCGGACGATGGAATCCTGCAATCTACAGCAATCGCGACGTTGCCGTCAGCAACAGTCACGTCCGTAACGGATCTGACCAGTTACGCGCTGCGAAAATTACAGGAGTTGCCGGTGTTTTACTTCTGGGCGACCGAGGCGGCGCCGGCCGCCGGCTCATCCTTGATCATGACGTCCGCACCGGTATTGAGCCGCTCGGCGCCGCGAACGACGATGCGATCGCCCGGGTTCACGTCGCCGATGACCTCGATCAGGTCGCCCGCACCGAGGCCGGTGATGACGTTGATCTGCTCCGCCTTCATGTCGTCGTTGATCCGGAACACCGATGAACCGTTGCGGCGCAGGACGAGCGCGTCGCGGGGCACGGTCAGGACCTCTTTCGCGATCGCGGTCGGCATCGCGACGCGGACGCTTTCGCCCACGGTCCACTGGTCGGGGTCGGCGTTCAGCCGCACCTCGAACATGTGCGACTGCGGATTGCCGAACGGCACGATTGTGCGCACCGGCGCGGTCGACTCGCGGTAGTCGTTGAATACGCGCAGCTCGTCGCCTTCGCGAATGAAATTGACGGTATTGAGCGGCGCCCTGGCGACGACTTCGATCGAGCGCGGATCGACGACCCGGATCACCTGGTCGGAAACGTTCAGCCGCTCACCGATGTTGCGCAGACGCTCCGTGACGACGCCGTCGAATGGCGCACGTATCTGCGTGACGTACATCGCAACCTTCGCCTGGCCGAGCTGCGCTTCGGCGATGGCCTTGTCGCCTTCAGCAGCGGCCAGGTCGGAAATGGTCTGGTCGAGCTGGCTGCGCGCAGACAGGTTGCTTTCGGAAAGCCGTTCGAGACGCGCTTTTTCCGAGCGCAGGAACTTCACGCGCGCCTCTTCCTTGGCGCCGCGGCTCTGTGCCTCCATTTCCAGCAGCCGAAACGTGATTTCCTCGAGCCGGGCGACGGTCTCGCCTTTCTCGACCCGGGTGCCGACCTCGGCGATCCATTCCAGTTTTGCGGCCAGCTCCGAGGCCAGCCTCGCGTCGTACTTGCTGTACACCGTGCCCGGCACGTCGACGGTCGGTGCAAGGTGCGTGAGGCGCGCCTCCTCGACGACGACGGTCGCCGGCGGCGGCCGGAATCCCTGGGCAGCCGCGGCGGATGCCGTTACGGCCAGGATCAGGGGCACCGAGATTTTCATCATCCTTGTCATGATTGCATTCAACTCGTTGCGGGCATGGCCTGCGCCGCGTCTCCGGCGCGCGCTTCGGCCTGCTTCGTTTCGCCGAGTCGCAGCAGGCTCGGCAGGTAGACCAGTGTGAACACCGTGCTGACGGACATGCCGCCGACAATCACCGCGGCCAGACCCCGGTATACCTCAGATCCCGGTCCCGGGATCAGCAGGAGCGGTAGCATACCGAAAAGGCTGGTCAGTGTACTCATCAGGATCGGCCGCAGCCGGCGGCGGATCGCCTGCTCGACGGCGCTGCGCCGGTCCTCGCCCTCGCGTTCGGCGGAACGGGTCTGGTGCACGAGCAGGATGGCGTTGTTGACGACCAGGCCGAGCAGCGTGATGAAGCCGATCATCGTCAGGAGATCCATCGGCAGGTTCATGATGCGCAGCATCGCCACGCCGCCCACGGTGGCCAGCGGAATAGCCGAAATGACGAGCAGGCTGTCGGTGAACGAGCGGAACAGCCCGCTCATCAACAGGTACAGCACCATGATCGCGAGAATGAAGCTCTGGCTCATGTTCGTCAGCGCGATGTTGAGATCGTCTGCACTGCCGTAGTAACTGATCTCGCCGTCTTCCGGCAGCATCGCCATCAGCTGCGGTTCGACGTTCGCCTTGAGCGTTTCGATCGCGTCCTCGAGCGGCACGTCCGGCGGCGGCGTGATCGACAGCGTCACCGCGCGGCGGCGGTCGACGCGTCGAATCGAGTTCGGACCGGCGGTGCGCTCCATGCGCACGAGCTGGTCGACGGACTGAATACCGCCGGCCGGTGTCGCGAGCGGCGTGGCCGCCAGCGTTTCCGGGCTGTTCCAGGCTGGCGCCCGCAACACGATATCGAGTCGCCGGTCGCCGTCGAAGTAATCACCGACGTACACCCCGTCGCCGAGGGCGCGCATCACTGTCGACATCTGCTGCCGGGTCCAGCCGGCCTCGCGAATGCGTCGCTCGTCGGGTATGAATCGAAGTTCCGGCTCGGCAAAATCGACGCCGGGAATCGGCCGCGCCTGCGCGCCCGGCAGATGCTGCATCACGGCGCCCATGCCGGCCCGCGCCGCCATCAGCATCGCTTCCATGTCGCGACTCTGGATGTTGAGCTCGATGCCGCTGCCGCCCGACAGGCGCTCGAAGATGCCGAACGACTGCGCGAACGCCATCGTGTCCGGGAAGCCGCTGAGCACGCGGGCGTTCATGACCTGCGCAAATTCCTCGGACTGGTCCGGATCCTTCATCATCGCGCCCATGAAGCCGAACGAGCCGAACATGCCGTTGAAGTAGTTGTTGATCGGGTACTCCGAATCCTCGTCGAGGAACGGCATCATGCGCTCGGCGACGACGCTGACGAACTCTTCGCGCGCTGCCGTCGGGCTCTGCCCGGGCGGCGGGATGATGAACGCGAACACCCAGCCCTGGTTGCTGTTCGGCAGGTAGTTCGCCGGCGGCAGGAGAAGTCCGGTCAGCACCACGGCGCTAGCGAACAGGCCGACGATCAGGCCCTTGCGCCGCTTCGGCGAGTCCGTCAGGCGCATGATGAAGTTGGTGCCATTCTCCCACCAGTGCGTATGCGGGTCATCGAGATTGACCGAGTGCAGCCACTTCGCCGCCGCCGTGGGAATGATCGTCACGGCGATGATCAGCGACGCCGTGACGGCAACCGCGATGACGATCGCCAGGTCGGCAAAAAGCTGACCCGAGACGTCTTTCAGGAACACGATCGGCATGAAGATGACGACAGTCGTTGCAGTCGACGCCAGCAGCGCGCCCCAGACCTGGCTCACGCCTTTCGTTGCGGCTTCGTCGGCACCGTCGCCCCGTTCTCGAAGTCGTACGATGTTTTCCATCGCGACGATTGCACCGTCGAGCACCATGCCCATCGCGAATGCGAGGCCGGCCAGTGAAATCATGTTCAGCGTGCGCCCTGTGACCTGCATCATCAGGAATGCCGTAAACAGGGAAATCGGTATCGCCAGCGCGACCATGATCGTCGCGCGGATCTTGCGCATGAACCACCACAGTATGCTGACGGCGAGCCCGATGCCGAGCAGCAGGTTCGTGCGCAGCATCGCGATCGAGTCCTCGATGTAGACGGTCTCGTCATAAACCTGCTGGACGTCGAGGCCGGCCCGCTGCAGCGCGCCCTCTTCCAGCTCGGCGACCGCTGCTTTGAGACCTTCCATGACCTCCAGCACGTTGACGCCTTTTTCGACCTGCGCATTGAAGGCAATCGACGGCCTGCCGTTCTGCATCATAAGGCCGGTGGCGTCGCGCATCGAGACTTCGACTCGCGCGATGTCGCGCAGGCGCACCGGATTGCCGTTGCGCCAGTCGAGGACCATGTCACCGAATTCGTCGAGGTCGTACTTGCCGGCATAGCGCAGCGTGTACTGGCGGCGACCGACCTCGTTCAGCCCGCCCGAGGTGTCGTTGTTGTTGCCGGTCAGCCCGGCGAGCACCGGGACTTCGACGCCGAGCGCCGCAGCCTCGTACGGATCGAACGTGATGCGGACCTCGTTGTCACGGCCGCCGTAGGCGTTGGAATTCGACACGCCCGGCACGCGCTCGATGCGCGCCTGCACGACCTCGCGCAGGAAATCCGCGTAGCTCGCAATTTCGCGCTCGTTGCCGGGCTTGGTCGTCAACGAGAACCAGGCAATCGGTGCACCGAAACTGTCTTGGCCGGCGAAAATTCGCGGCTCGGTGACGTCCGGCGGATAGCGCGGCACCTGGTTCAGCCGGTTCATCACCTCGATCAGCGCGCGCTCGATCTCGGTGTCGACGCTGAACGTCAGGTTGACGTTGGCGAATCCGCTGGATGCCGAGGACTCCATTTTTACGAGGCCCGGCAGTCCCCGCAGCATGTCCTCCTGCGGTTCGATGATCTCAGATTCCACCTCTTCCGGCGCAGCGGCGCGCCATCCGGTCGTAATCTGGATGAACGGCCGCTGCACGTCGGGAATCATCTGGATCGGCAGCGAAAACAGGCCGATCGTGCCCATCAGCAGCACGAGCAGCATCGCGGCGATGACTGCGACCGGGTTCGAAAGGCTCAAGCGCGTCAGGTTCACCTGGGCTTCCTTGGCGGGTTGTTGTTGTCCCTCGTCTGACCGCTCGCCGCGGTGAGGGTTCGCCGCTTAAACATGACAATCAGGACCGCCGACCGGTGCGAATTGTCACACCAGCAAACGGGTGGCCGGGAAAATTGGAAGGTTAGCCGTTATCTGGCTGAATTAAAACAAAAAAGTGGCATCCGCCCAGGAACCTGATGGGCCGCCGGCGCGGCGCCTGGTGCCGCCCCGCCCGCCAGGGCTTTGTGCGCGGTTTGATTTTCTTGCGAAAAAATCAATCAGCCGGCGAACGGGGCGGCCTCGTCTCTTGCTTGGACGGGTCGGCGTGCAGGAATCCGTCGCCAATGCGACTTTCGGCGACGTGCCATAATCCGACGACCCGCGCCGCCCCGCTCCTGCGCCATGCTTCCGGATTTTCGCCTCGAAAAGTACTTCTCACGCTGGGAATTCCGCGCCCGCTTCCACCTCACCGCCTCGGACGCGGAAACATTGGCGCTCGACGAGTTGCTGGCACTCGCCACACCCGAGGATCGGCGGCGCTTCGAAACGATGCGCCTCGGCTACACCGAAACCTGGGGCGCGCCTGCCCTTCGCGAAGCGATAGCCTCGACCTACGACGACGTCACTGCGGATGAAGTGCTGGTGTTCGCCGGGGCCGAGGAAGGCATTTTCGCCGCCATGCAGGTGCTGCTCGACGCTGACAATCACGCGATCGTCGTGACGCCCAACTACCAGGCAGCCGAGACCGTGCCGGCCTCGATCTGCGACGTGACCGGCGTGGCGCTCGATCCGGATCGCGAATGGCATCTCGACGTCGACGCCGTCGGCGATGCGCTGCGGCCGAACACGAAACTGCTGTCGATCAATTTTCCGCACAACCCGACCGGCAAGGTCATTCCGCGTGCCGATTTCGAGGCGCTGGTCGAACTTTGCGCCAACCGCGGCATATACCTGTTTGCCGACGAGGTGTACCGGCTGCTCGAGCGCGATGACGCACGACGGCTGCCGCAGGCGGCCGATTGCTACGAACGCGGGCTGTCGCTGAACGTGATGTCGAAGGCATACGGGCTGCCGGGGCTGCGTATCGGCTGGATCGCGTCGAAAGATCGCGCGCTGCTGCAGCGCATGGAGCGCGCCAAGCATTACCTGTCAATCTGCAACTCCGGACCGAGCGAGCAGCTCGCGATCATCGCACTGAAGGCGCGCGAGCAGATCCTCGAGCGAAATCGGACGTTGATCGCCGAAAACCTGGAATTGCTGAACGCATTTTTTGCCGACCACGAAACGCTGTTCGACTGGACCGTGCCCGATGGCGGCTGCATCGGCTATCCGCGTTACAACGGTAAAGACGGTGTCGAGCAGTTTTGCAAATCGCTGGTTGAAGATGCGGGCGTGCTGCTGCTGCCGGCGGGCGTGTACCGGTCGGAGCTGACAGGATCGCCGACGGACCGGTTTCGCATCGGTTACGGACGCTCCGGCATCGATGAGGCGCTTGCGGCATTCCGGTGCTTTCTCGACGCGCGTTAGTCGCTTTTGACATTATCCGGCGCGCGCCGTCACCCGCGTGCGACAGCGGCGGCCGGACTGGTCCTGCCTGTCGCCGAACGGACACACTGTGACTCGGTTTGTGCGGACGGTTATGCTGTCGCCCATCGCTTGGGTACGGAGGCTCGTCATGGCCCTTCGCACGATTCGCTTGTGGCAGATTCTATTTCTTTCCCTTTGCACGGTGGTCGCCGGTTGCGGTGGCGGCGCCGATACCGTGGCAACGTCTCCGCCACCGCCCCCTCCGCCGCCGCCACCTCCACCACCGCCGCCGCCACCTCCACCACCGCCCGTGACGGTGACGGCCACGCAGGTGTTCGACCAGGTGACGATGAACGCGCCGATGGCGATGTATCACCTGCCGGGCACGCCGAATCGATGGTTCTTCGTCGAACGCTCCGGCGTCGTGCGGGTATTCGATGACGTCGCAAATCCGACCGATGCGGACGTTTCCGTTTTCATGGATTTGAATTCACCGTTTCAGCGCGTCGATGCATCCGGAGAAGGCGGGCTGCTCGACATCGCGTTCCACCCGAACTTCGGCACCGGCGGCAACTACGACGTGTTTTTCTCTTACACACGAAACAACGGTGGCCAATTCGAGTCCGTCATCAGCCGCTTTCGCAGTCTCGACAACGGCGCAACGCTCGACCCGACCGTGGAAGAAATCGTCATGAATTTTCCGCAGGATTTCGACAACCACAATGGCGGGCAAATCCGGTTCGGGCCCGATGGTTATCTTTACGCCGGCTGGGGCGACGGCGGCGGCGGCGGCGACCCGAACGAGCGGGCCGAAGACACGACGAACCTGCTGGGTTCCTTCACGCGCGTCGACGTGGACGGCGGCGTTCCCTATGCCATTCCGCCGGATAACCCGTTCGCGAGCGAGCCGAACCTTTGCCTGCTGGGGTCGAGCGGCGGCGCCAACGACTGCCCGGAGATTTTTGCCTGGGGCGTGCGCAACCCGTGGCGCTGGAGCTTCGATTCGCAAACCGGCGCGCTGTGGGCCGGCGACGTCGGCCAGAACGCCTGGGAAGAGGTCGACGTGATCGATAACGGCCAGAACTACGGCTGGAATACGCGTGAGGGCGCGCACTGTTTCGATCCTCCGGCAAACTGCGACACAACAGGTCTTACGGACCCGATTACCGAGTACTCGCATAGCGTCGGCTCCTCGATCACCGGCGGCTTCGTCTATCGCGGCAGCGCGGTGCCGGAACTCGACGGCCAGTATGTGTTCGGCGATTTCATTTCCCGCCGCGTCTGGATCGTGCCGGCAACGAGCACACAGGGCACGGCCCCGACCGAAATCATGAGCACCGGGATTGCGATCGTCTCGTTTGCCGAGGACGCGAACGGCGAGCTCTACATCGTCGATATCGGCGGCAGCGTCTACCAGATCGTCGACGCGCCGTAGTCCGCCTGCCATAACCCGGCACGGGCGCCCCGGCGGGCGCCCGTGCCTATTCAGGCTTCGTTCAGCCACCCGCGGGTAGCTTGCTGAGACACCTGCCAGCAGCAAATCACCCGAATGGAGATGGCGCATGAACGTCCTGTCCCCCGTACTACGCCTCGATTCGGCCGGCGCCTGGCGCCCGGTCGGGCTGATCCTGACCCTGCCGTTGCCTGCCCTGGTGCAGGCCCAGTCGAGCGACGGGGCACCTACGATCCGGCTCTTCCCCACCACTGTCGTCGAGGACCTGCGCCAGACGAGCTCGGTCGCGAGAGAAATGGAGACCGGCCTGCAGGAAGTCATCGGCCGCCTCGACCAGCAGCAGCAGCTCTATAACGAGAGCAAGTGCGACGGCGCCGAATCCGATCCGGGCTGCCAAAGGCTCGCGAAGCAGATCGGTGCGACCTACCTGGAAATGCTCGGCATCATGGAAGAGCGCCTGCCGGACATGGAGCACACCGTCAACAACACGCGGCTCAGCCTGGAAAAACGCCTGCGCAGCGAGCTGGGCAACAAGATGTCGTCCTGGACCCTGCAAGAATCACTGCTCGGCAGTAATTCGAGCGGGACGAAGCCGCCGGCACCGACGATGCGCGGCCGCTCGGGCATGCGTCTTTCGGAACGTTTTCGCCAGTACTACCAGCTGGTCGCCTCGTCGGCGAGTAACAGCGACCAGTCGCTGGCGGTGCTTGCCTCCGACATCTACCTCGACATGGACGAGACGAGTGAGCTGATCGCGCGCACTCGCGAGGAAATCGCGCGCGCGACGCTGATCGAGCAGCTCAACCAGTCGTTCGGCACGATCACCCCGGAAATGATGGAAATCGTCGGCGGGGTGAAGTCGATCCTGTTCGGCGACGAAGCCGATTACGTGCAGGTCGCGGGTCCGCCGCCCGGCAGTTTCGAAGAGGAATACAGAAGCCCGCTGGAAAACTGAGCAGAAGATTCGAGGATCAGAGCCATGAACCCCATCGCTAAAATTCGCCGCTACGCTCGATACGCTCGATACGCGATCGTTGTCTCAATTGCATCGATAGCGCTGTCAGGGTGCGCGACCAGCCCGCCGCCCTGCGACGGGCCACAGACGAAAAACCTTTACACCGCCATCGACCACGTGAAAGCCAGCCTGGACAGCGGCTGCGCGGCGCATTTCGCCGCTTACTACGACGACCTGCTGACGATCGCGGAGGGCGACCCCAAGCCGGAGAACAAACGCATATTCAGTGAGTTCCTGGTCTGGTCGACGGACGAGGGTCTGTTGTCGACGCGGCAGGCGAAGGAATACTACAACCGCTATTTCAACGTGAAATTCGTATCGCTCGCGAGCGACTACAACAACTGCTCGCACACCTGCCCGCGACGCGACCGGGTCATGCTCGACATGCAGCGCGAACTCGGCGACAAGGAACGCGGACTCCTGAAGATCAGTCTCGACAACGCGGGCTACTACCGCGCCGACGAGCTGTACCAGGAAATCGAACTCGTGCTCGAGGCCACCTGCACGGCGTGCAGCGCACGCTGAAGGAACCAGCATGACGCGGGCGCGGAGTCGCACGGGATTCATCGAGGGACTGACCGCCGGCATGTTCGGCTCCGCGGTCGGACTGTCGGCGTTGCTGTACGTCCTTCGGCGCACGGAACGGATCTCCTTCAGCGGCGAACGCCTGCCGGAGTTCGGCCCGTGGATGGACTGGGCATACGCGAATTTAGGCTCGTCGATCCCGGTCTTTGCCGCACTCCTGATCGCGTTTTTTTTCAGCCTCGCGAGGCTCAGGGCCTACGTCGAGGAGGGACGTCCGGTCAACCAGGTCGTACAGCTCGATCACCTGACCGACATCTGGACCACGCTGTTCTTCGGCACCGGCGTGATCTGGACCGCGATCGGCATGCGCAGCGCACTGCTGTACGCACTCGGTGATCCCGATTCGACGATCGAGCAGGGTGCGTTCGCCGTGCTGCAGCGCATGGTGGACGGCGGCATCCTGCTCGCGCTGTCGACGACGATATTCGGCGGCATCGGCGGCTACCTGATGCGCGTCTACAAGTCGGTGACGCTCGGCGCACAGCTGCAGCAGCAGTACGACCGGGCCGCGCGTGTCGACACGACTGAAATGCGCGATTCGCTGCAGCGCATCGAGAAGCACCTGTCGGCCCGTCGCGCATCGCCGGTCCAGGACGACGAGTCGTGACTCGCTCGCCGCTCTTCTACCCGCTGAATCGCGGTATGGATGCGGACGCGGGCGGCGCTGCAGACCTGCAGACGGACGTCATGCGCTTCATGGCCATCCTGTCGCTGTGCCTCGTCGCCATCTTCGCGCTCGTACAGAGCATCCCGCTTGCGCCGACGCCCGTGCCGCAGGCGCCGGAAGAGACGGCGCCCGAAACACCACCGCTGCCGGATGCCGCGGTGGCCGCAGAACCGGCAGCGCAGACTGTCGGTAAGACGGTCGAGCTGGTACGGCCCGAGCGCAAACCGCTGCCGCCGACGGAACCACCGGTCGCCCTGCAGCGACCGAAGCCCGTTCCGATGCCGGAATCGCGCCAGGCGACGCCGGCCGCACCCACGCCGGCGGTCAGTGATCCGGCTCCGCCCGCGCAGGAAGGATTCACGTTGCGCTTCGAATCGGATGCCGCGCTGACCCGGCTCGTTGCGCGCGACGTCGTCGGGCTGTATGCGCTGACGAGTGCGAAGGCGAAACGCATGAACGTCAATCGCGGCGAACCGGGATTCTGGCCGGCGTCCGCACCGTCCCGGGTACACGAGATGGACGAGACGACGGTTCCGGCGAACGTAATCGATGCGTACCGCCGGAGCGGCGGCGGAACGGCATCCGTCAAATGGGGCGTAACGCTGCCCGCGTCGATGTCGCAGGAACTCGACCGCTTCCTGCGCGAGCATCGCGGAGGCGCTCTGATCATCGGCGCTGACGGGCGACTCAGGATGGAGCGGTGATGTGAAACTCGCCGGCACACGCGCCGTGCTCGGCGCGCTGATTGCATTCGTGGTCGCCGACGCCGGTGCACGTGATCACGATCTCGACACGTGGGTCGCCGGGGACCTGGTTCCGTATCTGCGCCAACAGCTGACAACGATGCCCCGTTTCGTAGGCGAGCCGGTGCGTTTCGTCGTCATGCGTGAAGGCACGCCACACGCGGCAGGCAGCGAACTCGAGCTGGAACTGCGCGACCGTGTTGCATCTGCGCTGGCCGATACGCCGGGCGTTCATGTCGTGCTGCCTGCGAACGACGCCGGCCTGCTCAATGCGACCGGGTCGATCGACTGCGAGCGCGGCAATGCGACCTATCTTGTCGGCATCGAATTCGGTGCGGCCGGCAATGGCACGGCGCGAGTCGACGTGCGTGCCCTGGACGTCGAGGAAAATCGCTGGGTCGCGGGTTTCGGCCGGTCCTGGCTGGGAACTCTGGCTGCGAGCGAGCGTCGGGCGCTGCGCACGCTGCGGCCGGACCCGACCTTCCGCGGCGAACGCCAGTCGCCGTTCGCACATACGGAATCCGACCTGCTGGCAGGACACCTCGCGTATCGCATGGCCTGCGAACTGCTGCGGCAGTCGGCCGGGGAATACATCGTCGCCGAGGAGAATGGCGACGACGACCCGGCAGCGTCGCTCGTGGAACTGGTCGGCAACAACCTGGCCCGGTACCGGGCGCTGCTGCTGGCCGGCGACGACAGTGCGGCCAATGCGTGGATCGAAGGCAAGGCACACCCTGTCGACGACGACCTGTACCAGTACTGGATTACGATCCGGCCGCGCGACGCGAATTCGGGTCTGCCGACACTGTCTGCGAGTGCGTACGTGCACATGCCAAATCGTTATGCGAGCGCCGCCCTCGTGCCGGAGGCGACGTTCGATTTCGCGGCCGGCGACGGCGAATTCCTGGAACGCACCAGACTGGTTGCGCTGCGCGAGCGCGAGGCCTGCGCGCTACCGGGCAGTCGAGTGCCAGGATGGTCGCCGGACCGATCGCGCCTCGGGACACCGAACGAGTGCTACGCGCTCCAGGTGCATGCACGCGACGACGCCGTCGTGTTTTTCCTCAACCACCAGCTGAACAACGGTCTCGTCAGGCTGGCAGATCGGACATGCGGTGACCGGGCCGCGGCACGAATCGCTCGCGTCGGCGAGACGCTGCGATTCCCGCTGCCGGCTGACACGCTCGCGTCCGCCTCCTGGTCCGCCGCCGAAACCTGGTCACTGCAGCCGGCCGGCGACACCTACTATGTCGTGGCGACGACGAACTCGAAAGCGGCGCGCGCGCTCGCACAGCATGTTGCGTCGCTTCCGAACCGCTGCACGGCATCCGTACGCCGCGGCATCGAAGGCGTCACGCTCCGGCATTGGCTGGACGAACTCGACGCCATTGCGGCTCGCTGGCCGTCCAGCGTCGACTGGCAAAGCGTCCGTGTGCGCAACGTCTACTGAGGAATCGTCATGTTCAGACTGCTCGGATTTCTTGTCGGTTCGATCACGTCGATCGTGATCATCCTGCTGCTGCTCGGCATGCCCGAATTTCACCTCGCCGACCCTGACCTCGACCAGCAGCGCTTCGATGCAGCGATCGAAAAACTGAAACAGAAACAGGTCGAGTTCGAATCGGTGACGGGCCGGCTCAGCGAGGACGTGGCCCGGGTCGCGGAAGCCGTCGAGGAAACGGTGGAAACGATTTCCGAACGTACGGCTGCCGGGTCATCCGCTACCACATCGAATGTCGAGGCCGCACTCGAGCCGGTAGCCGTTACCGAACCGTCCCCGGAGACCGCGGCCGCCGTCGCGCCCGTCGAAGCGCCCAACTGGTATTCGTTCTGGAACCCGTTCCGCAGCGAGATCGCGGCCCGCGGCTTCGTGACCCAGCTAGAGCGCGTCACCGGCATCGACTACCGCGTCGTCCGGGTCAAGTCGGGCGTCTACGAAGTCGCATTCGCCTACGTCGACGACAGCGAGCGCCGCGACAAGCTGCAGCAGATCGCGCTCGCCACCGGGCTGGACCTGCCGGATTCGTGAACCCTTCGGCGCGCACACTGCGGGTACTTCGAGCCTGCACGGTCCTGTGCCTTGCCGTCGCAACGGCCGCTGCCGGCAACACGCCGGATCCGGACCTCGCCTGGAAGCAGTATCTGGCAGCCGACACGCAGGGGGAGCCGCGCTACCGCCTCCCT
>CALKYK010000329.1 GCA_938003715.1 uncultured Gammaproteobacteria bacterium | reverse complement strand
AGGAGTGGATGGGATGATCCTCGTCGGCGTACGGCACCTGCGCGGCGAGCGCGGTGTCGTTGAACAGGATTTCCCGGCATGACTCGAACGGGATGCCAAAATGTTCTCCAAGTAGCAGGCTTTTCATGCCGGTGCAGTCGACGAACAGGTCGCCCGCGACGTCACCGGCGCGGTCGGTCGTTACCGACTCGATATCACCGTTCGCAGCCACATTGACCTGCGACACGTTAGCCTTGACGTGTTCGACGCCGAGCTCACCAGTGCAGTGCCGGCGAAGCTGTTCTGCGAATTTTCCGGCATCGAGATGGTAGGCGTAATTCACGACGAAGGCGTATTCCGGCGTCGTAATCTGTTTCGGCGCGAGGCAGTCGGCAAAGAGCGCCGTCTGCGGGGTTACGGCATCCGCAAAGGGCGGTGCGTCGGCCAGCTCGAGCCAGTGCGGGGCGAGGTTCGTTTCGGCGAAGTCCGCGGGAACGCTGAAAGGGTGGCTGTAGGTATCCCCGTTACCCGATTGCCAGTTGCGAAACCAGGTGCCCTGTTTGAAGCTGGCGTCGCACTCGCGGATGAAGTCGTTTTCGGACAGGCCAATACGCTTGAGCGTGGTCCGCATCGACGGCCAGGTGCCCTCGCCGACACCGATTGTCGGAATATCCGGCGATTCGACCAGCAGCACCTCGAGGGGCTGCTCCGCGTCCGGGTCTGCACAATGCTCGGCGGCGATGACGCCGGCGGTCAGCCAGCCGGCGCTGCCTCCCCCCACGATAATTATTCTGGATATCCTGTCCGCCATCTGCAGGGCAGTATCCCACAGCTGCGCCGAGTGTCCGCACTATTGATCGAATTGTTTCGGGCAGTGTCAAATTCGAACGATTACACGGCGTACCGGCGCGCCGGCAGGTCCGTTAGCCGAGCGGCGACCCAGTGCGTTCGGGGTCGCGAACTGCGCCGGTGCTTCTTCTCAACAATATGCCGATACTCAGGATCGCCATCGAGCACAGCACGAACACGACCCGGCCCCAAATCGGGTTGGGAACAAGCGCCATGCACAGCACGCCGGCGCCCATGATCATCACCATCGTCCCCAGCTTGTTTCTTTGCTGCCTGTCGTACTCGTCCTGCCGATCGTCGGCAACCACCGGCGTCTCCAGGTCGACGAAGAATGCGTCCGTACTTGCCTTGTGTCGATCCCTGTCTTCCCTGTAGAAAAGCGCGGTCGACCAGAAAAACGGCGCGGTGATGAGCAGGTGCCCCGCGATGGTCAGAATCAGGTGCAGGTCGTCAGCTTCACGTCGCGTGAGCTCGTCCAGGCCGATCACGCTCGCAAATACATCCGCTGTAAATACGTTCAACGTGATCCAGGAAACGACCAGTCCAATGGCAACGGTTACCCAGGGCGCCCACGACGGGGTCCGCTTGACAAACAGGCCGACAATCAGTGGCACGAGCAACGGCACCTGGATCATCACCGAGACCGACATCATCAGGTTAAACAGGCTGAGTTCGACCAGCGACGTGAAGTACAGGGCAAAGGAAATTGCGAGTATGCCGCCGATCAGACTTACGAGGCGGCTAACCCAGAGCAGGTGCCGATCGGTCGTCGCAATGTTTCGTCGTGCGAGGAACGGTTGATAAACGCTGCGTACGAAAATGCCCGCATTCTTGTTCAACGCCGTGTCCATCGACGACATTGACGATGCGAAAAGGCCCGCGAGCAGCAAACCGACGGTGCCAATCGGCATGGCACTGCGCGTGAATACCAGGTAAACCGCATCCCCGGCCTTGTTGCCCAGTTCGGGGTACGCTGCAGCCGCGTCAGGATAAAGGACTGCTGACGCCCACGGCGGAATGAACCAGAGGATGCTGCCCACGCCCATCAGTCCCATCGCGAGCAGCGCCGCCTTTCTTGCGTTAATCGTGTCTTTTGCAGTCAGGAACCGGTAGGAGTCGTGCAGGTTCATGATGGTCGTCAGCTGCTTCGCAAGGAAAAAGATCAATGAGCAGAAAAGCAGCAGCGGGTAGTTCATGTCCGGGCCGATGATGAACCCGCCGGGAAAG
>CALKYK010000328.1 GCA_938003715.1 uncultured Gammaproteobacteria bacterium | reverse complement strand
GGCGAAACGCATCGCGAGAAAGCGCACCGGCCACTTGTTCTTTTCGAACAGGGCACGCTCCTCGTCCATAAGCAGCCGGCGTACGAAATGCTCGCCGAATCGATCGTAGGTCTGCTGCACGCGGGAGAGTTCGACCAGGTCGGTGCCGACTCCGTAGATCATGCGGTAACCCGCTCCGGGCGTGCCGCGAGCATCAGGGCCTTCATGTCGGCCACGGCCTTTGCCATCCCGTCGTAGACGGCTCGCGCGACGATGGCATGACCGATATTCAGCTCGACAATTTCGGGTATCGCGGCAATGGCCTGCACGTTCTGGTAATGCAAGCCGTGTCCCGCGTGCACGGTGAGGCCGAGTTCGGCTCCATACTGCGCGGCGTCGACGATGCGCGCGAGCTCCTGTGCCGCGCTCTCCCCGGTCGCATCCGCGTACGCGCCGGTGTGGATCTCGACCACGGGTGCCCCGACCTCTCGGGCCGCCTCGAGCTGCGTGCGCTCGGGATCGATGAACAGCGACACCCGTATGCCGCTGGCTGCCAACGTCTCGCACGCCTTGCGCACCCGCTCAACCTGGCCGGCGACGTCCAGGCCGCCCTCCGTGGTCAGCTCCTCGCGCTTTTCCGGAACCAGGCAGCAGTCGCTCGGCGTTTCCCGACAGGCAATCGTCAGCATCTCCTCGGTAACCGCCATTTCGAGATTGATGTGGGTCGTCGTGACCCTGGCGAGCCGCTCGAGGTCGTGGTCCTGAATGTGGCGGCGATCCTCGCGCAGGTGCAGCGTGATGCTGTCCGCCCCGGACCGCTCCGCCATCAGGGCGGCCTCGACCGGGTCCGGGTAGTCCGTGCCGCGCGCCTGGCGCACGGTTGCCACGTGGTCCACGTTGACACCGAGGTGTATGGATTGCGAATTCGTCACTTTGCTCGGTCCCGCGCCGCGCTACCGCGGCGAATTTCTTTCAGTACTTTCCGGCTCTTGAGTTCCCGCCCGTCGAGATGCCAGGCGATGACGTGCTTCAGCAGGCGTCCCGCATTACGCAGCGTGGCCGGGTCGTCGAACTGCTGTCGGCCGATTGCCGCGAGCTCGGCGCCGGTGAGGGTCAGCGCGCGGCGCCCGGCCGTGGCTCGCACCGGTCCCTGCTCGACACGGTATTCGTAGGCTTCGTCCCGCTCCAGCACGGCGCCGCTGCCGCTATCATGATCGAGATTCAGCGCATAGCCAAGCATGGCCAGCAGTTCCATCTCGAAGCCGCGCAGCAGGGACGCGACCTCGCGCCGGCCGGCCAGGCGCGCGACCGTGTCGCCGTACGCCACGAAGATTTCCGGCTGCGGGTCGTGGCGGTGCAGCAGATTCAGCAGCAGCTCGTTCAGGTAGTAGCCCGACAGGAGCGCATCGCCCGTCAGTGACAGGGGCGTGCCGTCGATCTCGGCACCGGTCAGCGTACCCAGATCGCCGCGCATGACCCAGGACAGGCGCAGCGGCATGAACGGTCGCAATACGCCTTTCAGCTTCGACTTCGCCGCGCGGCTGCCGCGCGCGACCAGCGCCAGCCGCCCGTGATCACGGCAGAGCACGTCCAGGATGCGGCTCGAATCGCGGAACGGGCGGTGATGCAGTATCCAGGCCGGCTGCTGCTGCACGCGACGAATGGCCGACGGCGCGGTCATGCGTTCTCGAAGCCGAGGCGTTTCAGTTCCTCGACGTTGTCTGCCCAGTTGTCCTTGACCTTGACCCAGAGCTCCAGGTGCACCGGCATGCCGAGTTCGTGTTTCAGTTCGAGGCGTGCCGCGCGACCGATGCGCTTGAGCAGCTGTCCGCCCTTGCCGACCACGATGCCCTTCTGGCTGTCGCGCTCGACCCAAACGACCGCGTGAATGCTCGCCCCGTCGTCGGCCCGCTCGTAGCGTTCGACTTCGACGGTCAGGCCGTAGGGAACTTCCTGGCGTAGTTCGACGATGAGTTTTTCGCGCACGATCTCCGCGGCGCGAAATGCGTCGCTGCGATCGGTGATCACGTCCCGCGGAAACAGCGGCGGCGAGATCGGCAGGAATCCCGGCACCAGCGTCCTGAGGCGGTGCACGTCGTCATGACGGCGCGCGCAGAGCGGCACGATTTCGTCGAAGTCGCGCCGCTTCGCCATCGCATCTATGTGCTCGAGCAGTGCCGTTTTCGGATGTACGCGGTCGACCTTGTTCAGGACCGCGAGCACCGACGCCCCGGACTGTGGCAGCCGGGCCAGCACGTCCTCGTCTTCCGCGGTGAAGCGCCCGGCTTCGGTCAGGAACAGCACGACGTCGGCATCGGCCAGCGCGCTGGCCGCGGTGCGGTTCATCAGGCGGTTCATGGCCTTTTTCGCCTCCCGGTGCAGCCCCGGCGTGTCGACGTACACGGCCTGGTAATCGTCTCCGTTGTCGACCGCCAGTATGCGATGCCGCGTCGTCTGTGGCTTCGACGTAACGATACTGACTTTCGCACCGGCGATTGCGTTGACGAGGGTCGACTTGCCGACGTTCGGCCGCCCGACGACGGCGACGAAGCCGGCGCGGTATTCATCACTTTGCGCAGTGACGCTCACCGACTTTCGCCGCCTTCCAGTCGCGCGAGCATGTTCAGCGCCGCTTCCTGCTCCGCGCTGCGCCGCGACGAACCGCGACCGCGCGTCAGGAGGTCGAATTCGGCGATCCGGCAGTGCACCGTGAACGACTGCTGATGAGCCTTGCCGCTGATGGTATCCACCTCGTATTCCGGCAGCGCGTGGCCGCGACCCTGCAGCCATTCCTGCAGTTTCGACTTGGGATCGCGGCGCGCCACCGGAAGGTCGCGAAATCGGTCGCCGTACGCGGTATGGATCACCTGCCGCGCCGCCGCGTAACCGGCATCGAGATACACCGCACCGAAGACGGCTTCCAGCGCGTCAGCGAGTATCGACGGGCGGCGATGACCGCCGGATTTCTTTTCCCCGGGTCCGAGCACGATGTGTTCGCCGATGCCGAGCGCATTGGCCACGTCGGCGAGCATCGTATCCTTGACCAGTGACGACCGGAGCCGACTCAGGCGACCCTCGCTCGCGTCCGGCCTGTCGTTGAAAACGAGATCCGAGACGACGAGTTGCAGCACCGAGTCGCCGAGGAACTCGAGCCGTTCGTTGTTGGGTCCGGAGGCGCTGCGATGCGTCAGCGCCCGGCGCAGGAGCTCGGGGTCGCTGAATTCAAAATCGAGGGATTTTTTCAGCCAGGCGGTGGCTTTGTTCAACGTGGCACGCGTGTGATCGGCAGGGTCAGCCGATCATTATAAGAGCGGCCTCAGCGCCGAACCAGCACCTCCTTGTTGAAGCGCACGGTGAAGTAGACGTTGCCGATAAAAGGCGTCGTGTGATCGTAGTCGGCGATGATGCGGAAACCGGCGCCGTCGGCATTGACCTTGATGTCACGATCGCTGACCACGCTGACGCTTTCGACCTCGAAGCGGCGCGTGATCGAGGTGCGGATCGCTGCACGCGTCGGGTTCTGGCCGTCAAATTCATCATAGACGCCGTCCAGAACGCCGGCCACCTTGACATAGTTCAGGTACACCGGGGTGAGCCTGATCGCGGCAAAGGCAAACATGCCGATGAACGCGACCAGGATCAGGAATCCCAGGGTCGTCATGCCGCCTTCGCGACGAATCAGACGGTGGCGCGTCCTCGAACGATGCATGTCGGCTCTCCGCTGGCCACTGCAGTGCCGGAATACCGGGCCGGCACCGCGATCTAACGAAATGATAGCGATAATAGCGGCCGAATCAGTGACTTGCACCTCATTATTGAATCCTGGTGCCGATCCGGCCCCAGTCGGGCCACTCGAGCCCGTCCATGTGCATCCACACCAGCACCGCCTCGCCGACCAGGTGCGTTTCGGGGATCGCACCGATATAGCGGCTGTCCTGGCTGTTGTCGCGATTGTCACCCATCATGAAATAGTGGCCGTCCGGAACCCGGAACACGCTGTCGCTGCGTCGGTTGCCCGGATTCGAGATACGGATCGCGTGTTCGCGGCCGGACAATGCTTCCAGGAACACCAGTCCGCCCTCCTGCAGCCTCAGGTCCTGGTGCTCCGTCAGCGGCATCGGCTCGCCGTTGATGATCAGCTGATGGTTGTCGTAGACGATCGTGTCGCCGGGCAATCCGACCACCCGCTTGATGTAGTTGATGCCGGGATCGGACGGCAGACGAAACACGACGACATCGCCGCGCTCGGGCAGGCCGGTGTCATAGAACTTTTTCTCGATCACCGGCCAGCGCAATCCATAGGCATATTTCTTGACGAAGATGTAGTCGCCCTGCAGCAGCGTCGGCATCATGGATTTGGACGGAATGCGAAACGGTTCGAAGACGAACGAGCGAATGACCAGCACGAACAGGAGCACCGGGAAGAACGATCGCGAATACTCGATCGTGGTAAGCATCGCCGGGCTGCCCTTTTCGCCGGTTTCGCCCAGTCTCTTGCGGTAATAGAACTTGTTGAACGCAACGACGGCGCCGCTGAACGCGGTCAGGATCGTCAGTATCAGTGCCAGGTTGATGCTCAAGACAGGCCTCTCACTTTTCCACCCGCAGCACGGCCAGGAATGCTTCCTGCGGAATCTCCACCGAACCGATCTGCTTCATCCTGCGTTTGCCCGCTTTCTGCTTTTCCAGAAGCTTGCGTTTACGCGTCACGTCGCCACCATAGCACTTTGCCGTAACGTTCTTGCGCAGCGCCTTGACGGTACTGCGCGCGATAACCTGGCCGCCGATCGCCGCCTGGATCGCAACGTCGAACATTTGCCGCGGAATCAGTTCGCGCATGCGATCGACGAGGTCGCGGCCTCGCTGCTGGGCGCTGGCGCGATGCACGATGATCGACAGTGCATCGACGCGCTCCTTGTTGATCAGCACGTCGAGGCGCACCAGCGGCGCCGCCTCGAAGCGCTCGAACTGGTAGTCGAACGACGCAAAGCCGCGGCTGACCGATTTAAGTCGGTCGAAAAAGTCCAGCACGACCTCCGACAGCGGCAGCTCGTATTCCAGCGACACCTGTCCTCCGAGGTAGCGGATATGTTTTTGCACGCCGCGTTTCTCGATGCACAACTTCATGACCGCACCGACATGTTTCTCGGGTACGAGGATGCTTGCCGATATGATCGGCTCGCGCAGTTCCGCGATCTCGTTTTGCGGCGGCAGCTTCGACGGATTGTCGACGAACAGCACCTCGCCGGTAACCTGTTCGACCTCGAAAACCACGGTGGGTGCCGTCGTGATGAGCTCCAGGTCGTACTCGCGCTCGAGGCGTTCCTGGACGATTTCCATGTGCAGCATGCCGAGAAACCCGCAGCGAAAGCCAAACCCGAGAGCCGCAGAAGTTTCCGGTTCGAAGTGCAGCGCGGCATCGTTCAGGCGCAGTTTCTGCAGCGCCTCGCGAAAGCTCTCGTAATCGTCCGCGCGATTCGGAAACAGGCCCGCAAACACACGCGGCTTGACCTGCTGGAATCCCGGCAGCGGCTTCGCACACGGGCGCGCGGTATTCGTCAGCGTATCGCCCACCGGCGCGCCGAAGATGTCCTTGATGCCGGCAATGACGAAACCGACTTCGCCGGCGTTGAGCCGCTCGCGATCGCGCATCTTCGGCGTGAAAGAACCGACGCGGTCGGTCACGTAGGATCGCCCGGTGGACAACACGGTGATCTTCGATCCCTTTTCGAGGCAGCCGTTGACAATGCGCACGAGCGATACCACGCCGACGTAGTTGTCGAACCAGGAATCGATAATCAGCGCCTGCAGTTCGCCGTCCGCGTCGCCGACCGGCGGCGGAATCGTCGCCACCAGTTTTTCCAGCAGCCCGGGCACACCCTCCCCCGTCTTCGCGCTCACCTCGACGGCGCCGGATGCATCGACGCCGATGATCTCCTCGATCTCGAGCTTGACACGTTCGGCATCGGCGGCGGGCAGGTCGATCTTGTTCAGCACCGGCAACACCTCGAGTCCCTGGTCGATGGCGGTGATGCAGTTCGCCACGCTCTGCGCCTCGACGCCCTGCGCGGCATCGACGACGAGCAGTGCGCCTTCGCAGGCGGCAAGCGAGCGGGACACCTCGTAGGAAAAATCGACATGACCCGGTGTGTCGATGAAATTCAGCTGGTAGGTCCTGCCATCCGGCGCGGCATAGTCGAGCGAAACGCTGTGTGCCTTGATAGTGATGCCCCGTTCCCGCTCGAGATCCATCGAATCCAGCACCTGCTCGGCCATCTCGCGCGCGGCGAGACCGCCGCAGTGCTGGATGAAGCGGTCTGCGAGTGTCGACTTGCCGTGGTCGATATGCGCGATGATAGAGAAATTGCGGATGTGATCCATCGGGGAGGGGCTGGAGGCGATCAGCGGCGAAGTATATAGAAGCGATCCCGAAAATACTCGCTGCGACCGGCGTCAGCCGCGGTCTCCAAGCAGCGCCTCCAGCGCCGCGGCATCGAGTTCGTGGCGGCAGACTTCGCGCCCGCCGTACAGCAACACCGGGATGTCGTTGCCGTACGTCTCGCGCCAGCGGCGGTCTGCGTCGACGTCGCGAACCGCGACCTCGAGGCGACCGCGAACCTTCGGCAGGAGCGCCTCGATGAAGGCCTCGCACAGGTGACAACCGGGCCGGCTGAGCACGACCAGCGACGCCTCGTCCTGCTCAGCGTTCAAGCGGCCGGGATCCCGGGTGGAGTTCGGGGACAAGATGACGGCAGCGATCGTCGCGCCCGAGACGCCGGCGCGACACGACTACGCCGAGCGCCAGACCGGCCAGTGCTGCGGTCACCGCCTCGCCGTCGCCGAGTTCTTCGGCGGCCAGCCACGCGAGCGCGATCGCGAGCAGCATCGCGCCGAGCGGAATCCCGTAGGCCGCGAGCGACGCGGCGAAGAGCCGCCTCGGTGCCAGCGTCAGGACGACATCGTCGCCCTCGGCGATGCCTGTACCGGGCGTAACCGGCATCTCGATATCGCGACCGGCCCGCCCACGTCCACGCGCACGGTGGCCACGCCGTCGCGCAATGCAATGATTCTGCCGTTCGCCGTTTCCATCGCTTGGTCGCTCCGGCCGAGGTTCCGGACCCGGCGTCGCTGGCCGGCCCGTCAGCGCGGCCGCATCGAGGTAGCGATACGCTGCACCGTAATGCCCGGCACTTCGCCGACCGCCGTGATGTGTCGGTCGGTGTCGCGGACGGTATAGGAATTCGAGGTGCCGACGTTCGACCAGCCGGGCAGCGCCTCGTCACCGTTCGTGCCGATAAATACCGAGACGCTGGCAACGCCGTCGCTGTAAACGATATGCGTCGTCGACGCTCCGCCCTCGTCGACGACTTCGGTGTGTGCGGACACGGCACGAAAGCCCGGCGGCAGGTCGTCGCAGACCCAGTCAGGTTCGACTTCGACGCGCTGGTATCGCGACGGTTCGCGATACCAGGTGAACGCGTCGAGCGGCATCGACGGTTTCAACGCGTCAGACGACACGTCGTTACCGATGTCGATGCTCGCGAATTTGATCTGCTCGATGAGTTCGCCGGACACGCCGACGAGCTCGGTGCGCAGCGGGAACGCGGTTTCGGTGTCGAGCCAGATGCGGTGGCCGTAGCGAAACTCGTCGTGCGGACGTATCGACAGCTTGACCGCGTTGCGGCCCGCAACCCGGCCGCGCCCTTCGAACAGGATGTCGTAGTCCGGCGCCTCACCGATCTCGCTTTGCGGCAGCGCCGAGAACAGCGTGTTCTGGTTGTCCCAGTTTTCGACCAGCACTTTTTTCCTGTCCGGCATGATGCAGTGCACTTCGTCGCCGATCCGGATGAACTCGAGGCCGTTGCCCTCCTGCGAGACGAGTTTTTCGTTGACCACGCCGTCAATGATCTTGTAAGCGACTTTGAGCACTTCCGGATCGCCGCGCTGGTGGCGTATGACGGTGCCCTCGTAGTTGGTCGAGGAGACGGCGGCGTTCATGCGCTCGAGCCACTCCCCGGGCGTGCTCTGAGCACTCGCGAGCGACGCGACCAGCGCGCCGAGCGCAACCGCCGGCGGGATTCGCATGGCGGATTTCAGCCTCGATC
>CALKYK010000327.1 GCA_938003715.1 uncultured Gammaproteobacteria bacterium | reverse complement strand
CCACGGGCCCGTCGGAGCGAAGCTGTCCGCCGTCTTCGCTCGCGCGTTGAAGATGACGAACACGTAATTGTCGTCAGCGAAACGATGCCGCCACGCCATCTGGTGTTCGTGGATGCGCGACGGCTCCTGATTCAGCGCCACCGCATCTTCACCGAACTTGATACCGTTCGCCGTGCAGTCATTGATCACCGTGTAGCCGAACACGTGGTCGAGAACGGTGTCTTCGTTCGCATCGCGGATCGTATCGCGCAGAACCACGGATGGTTCGGGTTCCGGCACGGTGAATCCGTGCCGCGCACGGATGCGGATCGGCTTGCCGTGCCCGGTCATTGCCGACCGGGCCTTCATGAAAAAGATCGGGCTGGCGACGGCGCGGTGCGCGATCCTGTTGACGTTTTCGTTATTCAGCGCACAGCCGACGACCTTCGTTGCCCGCGGATTCGGCGGAAGCCAGTCGGCGTTCGCCAGCTCTATCGTCGGCAGCGACCCGGCGACGGCGCGGTCGATCGCCGATGCAGCAGCGTCGAGACCGCGCTGACCGGCGCCGATCAGCTCCAGCATCGTTGCAACCTCGAGCGCAACGCCCGTCGTATCGTCGAGCCTGGCGACGACGGTTTCCTTTCCATTCAGGCGTAACGATCCGAGCTTCATGCCGTTCCCCGTGTCAGTGATGGCGGTGTGCGCCGCGAACAGGTGACCGATTCTCCGGCCATCCGGTCTCCGGTTGCAAACACCGCGGCGGTCGATGCGGTCGCGGAAACCGGGACGACAGAGATTGCGTGCCGGGATACACTTGCGCACGCAAGGCCACGATGGCGACTGCGCATTAGCAGCAAGGAAAACCATGCCTGAACGGGTTCGGGTGGCCGGGATCCGCGGGCGCGACGAGGAATCCGGTTGTTCGAGTGGCTGGAAGGCACACGCCCCGCGTTGTGGGTCGGCGAATCGCTGTGGGGCTACCCGATCATGCTGGCGTTGCACGCCGTGGGGCTCGCGACCGTGGTCGGCATATTTGTCATGCGCGACCTGCGCCTGCTCGGCGCGTTCCGCGGCTTCAGTTTTGCTGCAATGACGTCGCTCTTCAAGCTCGCGTGGACCGGATTTTTCATCAACGCGGTATCCGGCTCGTTCCTTTTCAGTTCACAGGCGACGCTGTTTGTCACCAGCACGCCGTTCCTCACCAAGATCACGCTGATACTTGCCGCCGTGATCATCGCCGTTGTCATACAGATACGCATGCGTCGTGACGCCTCCGCGTGGGACCAATCCGGCGCGGCTCCGCCGGCGTCGGTCAGGGCGCTTTCGTTCGCGTCACTGGCGAGCTGGATCGGCGTGATTTCCGCCGGCCGCCTGATTGCCTACCTCTAGCCAGCGGTGATGACGATGGACGAACTGATCCGGGCAATTGAAAGCAGCGCAGTGAACGAATGGATTCTCTCGTCGCCATGGGCGTGGCCGATCATGGAAATCCTGCATTTCTTCGGCCTGTCGCTGCTGCTGGGTTCGATACTGATATTCGACCTGCGGCTTGCCGGCTTCTTTCGCGGCATCGACATCCGCGCGGCAAAAAAGCTGTTGCCACTGTCCGTGCTCGGCTTCGGCATCAATTTCGTCACCGGGTCACTGTTCTTCATTGGTGACCCGGCGCGCTACAGCGCCAACATCGGCTTCCTCTGGAAGATGGTGCTGGTCGTCATTGCCGGCCTGAACGTGCTGCTGTTCCTGTGGAAAGTCGCGCCGGCCATGAACCGGTGGCAGCCACACGAGGACACGCCGCTCGCTGCCAGGGGCATTGCGTGGCTGTCGCTGGGCACCTGGGTCGGCGTGTTGCTGCTCGGCCGGCTCATTCCGTACGTCGGTACCGGCTGATCGCTGCGCAACGCGCACAGGCCGGTTTCCCTGCTTGATCGACCAGGAATACTCGGCGCTCGCCAGCCGTAACTTTCGCCGCTACCTGTACGGCAACGTCTTCTCCGTGCTGGGGGTCTGGATCCAGCGCCTGGCGCTGGGATGGCACGCCTGGCAGCTGACGGAATCGACCTTCGTCGTCGGCATCGTCGCCGCCGCGCAGTTCATGCCGCTTTTGCTCCTGACGCCGTTCTTCGGCGTGCTGGTCGACCAGATCCGGACCCGCCAGGGCGCGATCGTCATGCACGCGATCCTCACGCTGATCGCGGCCGCGCTCGGCATTCTCACGCTCGGCGGCTACATGACGATCGAGTGGCTGATCGCACTCGCATTCCTGCACGGCATCGCGAACAGCGCCTATTCGCCGGTTCGGCTCGCGCTGATACCGGAGCTCGTCGACAAGCAGAAATTCCCGAGCGCGGTCGCCGTCTCGTCGATGGTGTTCAACCTGTCGCGCTTCGTCGGGCCCGGCATCGCCGGCGCTATCGTCGCCTGGTACGGGCTCGGTTTCGCCTACATCGTCAATGCCGTTACCTACCTGCCCGTGATCGTCGCGCTGTGTGTGATCCGCATCGACGAAACCGGCGACGACGGCAGCGGAGCAGAGGGCGGCTATTTTGCGCGCCTGGCCGAGGGAATTCGCTACACGCGCGACCATGCACCAATCCGGCAGGTGATCCTGCTCGCCGGCGTCAGCAACTTCTTCGGTCGCGGCATTCTCGAGCTGATGCCGGCGTTTGTCGCGATACTGTTCGCCGGCGGCAGTGCCGAACTGGCGGCACTGATGGCGGCGACCGGCGTGGGTGCGATGCTCGCCAGCCTGACGTTCTACCTGCGGCCGGTGCAGACGCGCCTGCACGTCGCCGTCGTAATCGGCGCGATCGGCGTCTGCGCGACGATGCTCATGTTCTCCGCTGTCAGCGCGCTGGCCGCGGGCGTGGTCATCGTGTGCCTGCTCGGCTTTTTCGCGAGCCTGGTATCGATCGGCTCGCAGACCGAAGTGCAGCTCGAGGTCGAGAGCAGGCTGCGCGGCCGCGTGATGAGCCTGTGGACGCTTGCCATCATCGGCGGGCCGGCGCTCGGCAGCGTCGTTGCAGGTGCGCTCGCCGAACGCTTCGGCGCGAGCTCCACGTCACTCGGTTTCGGGGTCGCCTGCCTGTGCCTCGTGCTTGCCGTCGGGCTACGCAAGCCGGACCCGGAAACCGTCCGGGAAGACGATCGAATACAATACCGGCAATGAAATTGCTGCAATATTCACCGACTTTGCGGTCACGCGGCATCGCCCTGGCAACCGGCGCGAGTTTGCTTGCCGCATCCTGCATTGCCGTTGCGCACGGTGTCGCGGGCGAGGACGCCGAGTTCCTGCAGCGCAATGCCGGGCAGGCACTGGCAGCCTTCGCCTATCTGGGCGCGAAGCACATGATCAGCGGCTACGATCACCTCCTGTACCTGCTCGGCGTCATTTTCTTTCTGTACCGGCTGAAGGACGTCGCACTGTACGTCACGCTCTTCGCGGTCGGTCACAGCATTACGCTGCTCGCGGGGGTCATCGGCGACATCCACGTCAACGCCTATCTTGTCGACGCGGTCATCGGACTCTCGATCGTGTACAAGGCATTCGAAAACCTGGACGGGTTTCGCAGCGTCTTTAATATTGAGCCCGACCCGAAAGCGGCGATTTTCTGCTTCGGCCTGGTGCACGGCTTCGGCCTCGCCACGAAACTTCAGGAATTCACGCTATCCCAAGAGGGGCTGGTTGCGAACATCCTGGCCTTCAACGTGGGCGTCGAGCTCGGACAGATCATGGCGCTGGTCGTGCTCCTGCTCGCGATCAGGCTGTGGCGCGCGAGCGGCACATACACGCGCCACGCAACCGCGTTCAACGTGGTACTGATGTTCCTTGGCTTCGTCCTGGCGGGCTATCAGCTGGCAGGGTATTTCATTGGAACGAGCGCATGACCTCGTCGAGGCTGTCGTAGTAGCCGTGCACCTCGAGCCGGATTTCTACCGGGTTTTCCTCGATGTTCAGCCAGTACCAGCCGTGATTGCCGTCGAACGGGGCGACGATCGAACCGCTCGCTGAATCGCCTTCACGCTCCAGGTAGCGCACCCAGTAACCCTCGGGATAACCGGGCCGATCGCCGGGATCGGCGTGGAAGTCGGAATAGACGACGGTCCCCTCGGTCAACGTCCAGCGGTACACGAGCGCGTCCCCCTGGTGCATCGTCGCCTTCACTTCCACCTGCTCGAATTCTTCGAGCCGCACCGTCATCTCGTCAGAACGAAATGGATCGTCGTGAGTGCGCGAGAACGGGTCGCCCATCACGTCGGGTTCGTAGTAGTCGAAGTTCTCGTTGATCGGCGGGAACTCGCCCGCGACGACCTTGGCTGTCTCTAAAGCTTCGGCCGCTCCGGCAGCGGGTGCTTCCGCTTCGGCGAGATCCATGAGACCCAGCTTCTCACCAACGCCGGTAGGGTCGACGCCATACTCGGCGGGCAGTACGAAGAGGACGATCACGAGGGCGGCGGCGCCGAGTGTCAGTGCGACCGGCTTCAGGAAACTGCCGCGCGAAGGCGCACGATCACCGTTGTTGCCCGATTCGTTTTCCATGCAATTCGCCGTTGCGCAGCTCGCCGGATCGGTAGCGTAGCATGGCCAGGGTACACGGCGGCTGCGCTCGATCATCGGCCGGGCATTCGTTGTCGATGCCGGCTACCGCCGTGAACACCAGGGCGGACGACCGCGCGACGTATGGCTTCATCTGTCAATAAATGCCACGATTGGCCGGGTCACGACGCCATTGACCCAACCTGATCGCCATCGCCGCCAGCGCAGTCATGCTTCTGCCGAGATTTTCCTGCCTCATTTTCCTGATCGCCTTTGCCGCCGCCGGGGCCGCTGCGCAGGAAATTACGCTCCAGGAAAAACGCTTCAGAATCAATCGACTAACCTCCGCTCCCGTTATCGACGGGCACATCCGCGTGGACGAATGGCAGGAGGCGGCGACGGTCAGCGACCTGCACGAGGTCGAGCCGGTCGAATTCACGCGACCGTCCGAGTACACGATCTGGTACGTCGCGTTCGACAGCAAGGCCCTGTACGTCGCCGCGCACGCGCGGGACGGCGCGCCCGACGAAATCGTTGCACGAACGCTGCGCCAGGGTGCATCCATCAATTCCGACGATTCGCTGCACGTCCTCATCGATGCGTTCAACAACAAGCGCAGCGGATACACGTTTGCAGTGAATCCCAACGGCGTCCGGTACGACGCAATCTATACGAACGGCACCACCGTGTCCGACGACTGGGACGGCATCTGGCGAGGCGCGGCGCAATTGACCGAGGACGGATGGAGCATGGAAATGGCCATCCCGTTCAACACGGTTACGTTCGACCCGGAGAACGATACCTGGGGCATCAACCTGTGGCGGGAGGTCGCGCGCAAGAACGAGAAAATAGCGTGGCAATCGCGCAACGGCGAAATCGACCCGACGGTATCGGGCGAAGTTTTCGGCTTTCGCGAACTCAGCCAGGGCGTCGGGCTGGACGTCATCCCTTCGGCGAGCGCCGTTTACGAAAACGATCGCACGCTTTCCGCAACGGGATCGGATTTCAATCCGTCGCTGGACATCAACTACAAGCTGACGCCGTCCATCAACGCGCTGCTGACGATCAATACCGACTTTGCGGCAACCGAAGTCGACGGTCGGCAGCTCGGGCTGCAGCGGTTCAGCCTGTTCTTTCCCGAAAAACGCAGCTTCTTCCTCACCGACTTCGACATCTTCGGCTTCGGCGGCGTGCCGACCGGCGGCAGCTTCCGCGAAGGACTGGTCGGTGTCCGGTCCGGAAACAACGGCCTCGCGTTTTTCTCACGGCGCATCGGCCTGAGCCAGAACCGTGAGCCGGTCGACCTCGTCGCCGGCGCCAAGGTGAGCGGCCGCATCGGCAACTACGATTTCGGTACGTTGCTCATCCGCCAGGACGAATTCGAGGGCATCGATGCGACCGACCTGCTGGTCGCCAGAGTGCTTCGCGGCGTGCTCGAGGAATCGTCGATCGGCGCGATCTATACCAACGGCGATCCGGCCTCCAACGTCGACAGTTCACTGTTCGGGCTCGACTTCATCTACCGCAACACCCGACTCGGGCGCAATCGATCGATGGAAGCGCAGTTCTGGGCGCAGAAATCGGACAACGAGGGAATCGACGGAGACGACACGGCGTTCAGCGCCGCGGTCGGGTTCCCGGCACGCCAGGGATTCGAAGGGGGACTCCAGTACCAGGAACTCGGCGCCAATTTCGACCCCGCGCTGGGGTTCGCCAACCGTACCGGCGTGCGCCTGTACGCCGGCGAACTGCTGTACCGGAAGATTCGCCAGGGCGACGTCAACATCCGTGAGCTGTACCAGTCGCTCGAAGTCAGCCGCTGGGAGTATCTCGATACCGGCTTCGTACAGACCCAGGATATTCAGTACAACCTGCTGAACCTGCGCTCCAACGCAGGCGACTTCATGCGCGTCGACTACCAGTGGTCGAAGGAAGGACTCTTGCCGGGCGAGCAGCCTCTGGACCGGATCGGCATCAGCATTCCGCCGGGCGAGTATTCTTTCGAGCGCTTCGGCTCGTTCATTCGCACCGCCCCGTACCGCAAGCTTTCGTTCGAACTGCGATTCGGCGACGGCGGCTGGTTCAACGGCGACCGCTTCCAGATTCGCCCGGAAGTCGAATGGACCCCGAACGAGCACCTGCGGTTCTCGCTCCAGTACGACTACAACAAGTACGAGTTCCCGGGCGCCAGCGCCGTCACGCGGCAGATCACGTTCGAAAACGAGATTGCGTTCGATTCGAGGTGGTCGCTCGTGACGCTCGCCCAGTTCGACAACATCTCCGACGACATCGGCATCAACACGCGCCTGCGTTTCAACCTGGCGGCTGGTCAGGACCTGTGGTTCGTCGTGAACCACAACATGCAGCGCGATCCGCTCGAAGACCGCTTCCAGAGTACGCAATCCGTCGCCGCCCTGAAGGTTCGCTACACGTTTCGCTACTGATCCCGGATCCGCAGCGCGCTGCACCGTGGCGAGCCGCCTGCGCGCCGTGCGTGCGGCACTCCGAATCCGATACAATCGACGCCGGGATCGGGGGATGCGTCGGCAGACGGCGCTTTTTCATATGAGCCAGCGAAAAGACGAAGACGGCCGTGCACACCGCGTCAGCCGTCGATCGTTTATCGGTCAAACGGCGGGCGTCGGCGCCGCCTCGCTGATCGGTGCGAGAGCCGATGCGGCCGGGCAGGACGCCCCGCAGAGCCAGGAAAAACTTCCGGCGGCGTCGCCCGCCGCGCTGGATCGCGACACCGGCGTAACCGCGCCTCCAGCGGCAGTGCCGCGTACCGGCCACGTGCCAGGCTCGGATTTGATGGTGCAGGTGCTCCGCGACCTCGGCATCGAATACGTCGCCGCGAACCCGGCGTCGAGCTTTGAGGGCCTGCACGAATCGATCGTGAACCACGGCGATCCGCCCAATCGCATGCCGGAACTGATCACCGCACTGCACGAGGAAAGTGCGGTGGACATGGCGCACGGCTACGCGAAAGCGGAAGGTGTACCAATGGCCGTGATGCTGCACGCAACTGTCGGCGTGCAGCATGCGGCTATGGCGATTTACCAGGCCTACCAGAGCCAGACGCCGATCGTGATTATCGTCGGCAGGGACGATCAGTTCTTCCGCCAGGAACAGACCGCAAACGACATCGCCGGTATGGTGCGGGCGTTTACTAAATGGGATGCGCAGCCGACGACGCTCGAAGGCGCGCTCGCCGACCTGCAGCGTGCGTATAACGAAGCAATCACGCCGCCGCGCGGGCCGACGGTGGTCGTCATCGACAACAGCTTGCAGAAGGAAGAAGCCGGCGACCTGCAGGTACCGGCCTACGTGCCGCCAGACTACCCGACGATGTCCCGGCAGCAGGCGCAAGACATTGCGTCCGGGCTGCTGGCCGCTGACAACCCGCGCCTCAACGTCGGTCGGCTGCGCACGCCGGCCGGTATCGCGCACGCGGTGACCCTGGCCGAAATGCTCGGGGCCTCGGTGCAGAGTTTTGCGACGTCCGGCGCCATGAGTTTTCCGCAGCGCCATTGGCTGGCCGGGCCGGGTGCGAGCACGGAATACGATTACGTACTGGGACTCGAGATCGGCGCGCAAGACGTTTCAATTCAAGGCCCGCCGCTTTCCAGCATGCGCGAGGACCGCGATCCCGGCGGCATCGGCTTCGGCTTCGTGCGTGAACCGGTGCCGGGCATCCGGCCCTTGCCGCCGAGCGTGCGTCCGCCGTCACCCGCCAAAGAAGTCGTCATCGCCGATGCCGAGGCGAGCCTGCCTTTGCTGCTCGACGCGATCGCACGTCGAATCGACGAGCGCGATCGGGCCAGAATCGCGCAACGCGCGACAGCGACTGCGAAAGCAAATGCGGCACACCGGCAAAAACAGCTTCGCCAGGCGCTGGAGGTGCGGCGGCGCGGCTGGAACGGCAGCCCGGTCAGCCTCGCCCGTCTCTATGCCGAGCTCTGGCCGCACATCCGCGACGAAAACTGGTGCCTGTCCTCGCCCAGTGTGTTCTCGAGCCAGCATCACATCGTGCTCTGGGATCACGACAGGCCGTACAGCTACCTCGGCAGTCATGGTGGCGGCGGCATCGGCTACTGCATTGGCGCATCCGCCGGTGCGGGTCTCGCGGCGCGGGAGCGAAACCGGATCGTCGTCAATATCCAGTGCGACGGCGACCTGAATTACACGCCGGGCGCGCTATGGACGATGGCGCACCACAAGCTCCCGGTGCTTTCGGTCATGCACAACAATCGTGGCTATCACCAGGAGGTCATGTATCTGCACTACATGGCCGGCGTGCGCAATCGCGGCACGGATCGCATGCACATCGGCACGACGTTGCGTGAACCGCACATCGACTACGCGAAACTGGCGGAAGCCTACGGCGTCGAAAGCGAAGGGCCGATCGAGGATCCTGCGGAGCTCGAAGCCGCGTACCGCCGTGGCGTTGCTGCGGTCAAGGCGGGTCGCCCGTACCTGATCGACGTGATCACGCAGCCGAGATAGGCGATGCTGTGTTCGATATGAAGCAATCGATTATTGCGGCGCTGGCAATCGCGTCGTCGAGCGGATTCGCACAGGCCGACACGTCGTCGATCAGCGACGGCGAGGCGCTGTACCTGGCGCACGGCTGCTACAGCTGTCACGGCTACAACGGCACGGGGCGGACGCCGCTCGCCGACGGCGTCAGCGGCATTACTTCGGACGAAGAATTGTTCCTGCGCTACCTGCGGTTGCGGGCGGACCAGAATCCCGACGCGCCGTCGAATTCGATGCCAAGCTACAGCGAGTACGTGCTGCCGGACGACGACGCGCGGGCCATCTACGCCTACGTCCGGCAGCTGACCGACGAGCCGCCCGCCGTCGAGGACATCGACGTTTTCGTCGAACTCATCAATGAAGCGGAAAAGAATAGCAGTGACCCCGAATAAACGAATAACTTCGATATGCGCGAGCGCCTTAGCGTGCCTGGCGTTGTTCGGTCCGGCGACGGGCCTCGCGCATCATTCCGCCGTCGCGTTCGACCAGGAACGCGTGACCTCGGTGACAGGCACGGTGACGCGATTCGTCTGGCGCAATCCACACCTCGTGCTCAACGTCGAAGTCGAGAACGAATCGGGCAGAAAGGAAACCTGGAGGATCGAAGGCCCCAGCGCCACGATTTCCAATCAAACCACGTTAAACAAGGAATCGATCCGCGAAGGTGACCGGGTGACCGTCGAAGTGCACCCGCTGAAAAGCGGCAGGCCGGGCGGCCTGCTGCAGATGGTGACGTTGGCCGACGGCACCGTGCACAAGATCGGAGAACGATACCAGACCGGCCCGCGACAGTTTTCACAAAGAATCCTTCCGTCGCTCGTCGAGTACGAGCCGCCGCCGGACGGAGAGACCTGGCAGGAGCGGGAGCGCAAGACGCGTCCGGCGCAGCTTCCGATGATCGGCAACGATCCGCGCCAGACCGGGCCCGGCGCGCTCGATCCCGAGCATCTCGCGAAAGACTGGCCGGAGCCGGCATTCGACCTGACCGGCACCTGGGCGTTTCGCGGCGAAATCGACTACACGGCCAACTACGGCGGTTACGAGTTCAAGCCGCATCCGCAATTCACTGCAAAAGGGCAGCGCCTCTACGATGAATACCTGCGCGCGGTCCGCGACGGAACGCCGCACGCGGAGCCTACCGCGCGGTGTTATCCGGCTGGACTGCCGCGCATCATGACCCGTTATCTTTCGCTGATGATGCTGCAGTACCCGACCGCCATATTCATGGTGTCACGACTGAACAATGAGTACCGGGTCATCTGGCTCGACGGACGCGAGCGGGAGCCTGATGCGGCGCGGGACTGGAACTGGAACGGCGAATCGCTCGGGCGCTGGGAGGGCGACACGCTGGTCGTCGAAACGACCGGCTTTACCGACGAAAACCACCTGATCCAGCAGGGCGTCTTCACGGGAAATCAACTGAAAATCATCGAGCGCTATCGATTGATCAATGACGGGAATACGCTGGTCATGGAATTCATCATGACCGATCCCGAACACTGGGTCGGCGAGTGGCGGCATACGAAATTTCGTGACCGCATCCTGCGTGCCGATGTCAGGGAGGCGACCTGCCTGCCTGACGAAAATGCACTGTTGCCGGGGATACGGCCGTGAGTAATGCAATCGCCTCTCTGAGATGGATCGCGGCCGCATGTCTGCTTGTTGCAGCAAATTCAGCCGCGCACCATTCACATGCCAGTTTGAATCCGGATGACGTGCGGACTTACAAAGGCGTGGTTTCTCGATACAGCTGGACGATGCCGCACGTGTTCATGCAGGTCGACGGGGCTGATCCGAAAGGCGACGTCGTGCGCTACACGATCGAAATGAACCATCCGCCACGAATGGCGCGCGACGGCTGGAGCCGGGACTCTTTCAAGCCCGGCGACGAGATCGTCTGGCGGGGTGCGCATGATCGAAATCCCGACCGCCACTACACCGGTCTGGAATGGGCGGAGCGCGGTGACGGCGTGCGCTTCGACATGCAGGAAAAACCGACCGACGCACCCGTACCCTCCACCGACTTCACCGGGCTGTGGAAGCGTTCCAATGCCAGGTGTGCCGCAGAACCGCAGCTTTGTGTCGGCGGCTTCATCCCGCACTATCGCCCGCCGGATGGTTGGCCGTTGACGGCCCGCGGCCAGCAGCTCGTGGATAATTTTGACGAAGACCAGAACCCGATGGGGAACTGCGGCAATCCCGGTCCTCCTAAATCGATGATCGTGCCGTATCCTGTCAGCATTACCCGGCCGAACGAGGACACGTTTGTGTTCGAGCGCGAGCTGATGGACGAGGTTCGTACGATTCATCTCGATCGGACGGTATCTCCAGGCGAGCCGTCGGTGCTCGGGCACTCGGTCGGCTGGTTCGAAGGCGACGAGCTGGTCGTCGAAACGACGAATTTCGTCGCCGACCGCTGGGGCATCCATACCGGCATCGATTCCAGTGCCGAAAAACACCTGGTCGAACGATTCAGGCTGTCGAAGGACGGCCTGTACCTGCATGCCGAGATTACCGTTAACGATCCCGTGTACCTGGCCGAGCCGGTGACGTTCTCGCATCGCTGGATGAAGCTCGCGGATCGCGAGGTCATACAGGCTCCGTGTACAATGGAAGCCGCCAGACTGTACCTGGAAGCAGGTTACGGCGAGAGCAGGCGCTGACAAGACCTGCCCGGTCACTGCCACGACCGAACAACAACGGCATCACCGGCACGGCCGGTCACGACAAAAGCCACGCAATGCAGGAGGAGGGGACTGCATGTCATCCTACGGACTGATCATCGACGGACAGAAGGTCGCCACGGAGGCGTCGCTCGGGGCCATAAATCCCGCCACCGAAGAAATCCTGCGCGCATGACCGATTCCGAACACGGCACACCCCGACGCGGCGGTGGACGCGGCGGCGCGCGCGTTTCGATCCTGGTCGAAAGTCAGCGACGAAGAACGTGCCGCGGTTTGCGGCAAGCTCGCGGAAATCATCGGCGAGCACGCCGATGAGCTGGCGCGCCTGTTGACACAGGAGCAGGGCAAGCCGCTGTCCGGGATGGGCTCGCGCTTCGAGCTCGGCGGCGCGGGCGCATGGGCCGGCTTCACCGGCACGCTGTCACTGCCCGACAAGGTCATCCAGGACGACGAGCAGGCAAGGATCGTGCAAACACGCAAGCCGATCGGCGTGGTCGGCTCCATCACGCCCTGGAACTGGCCGCTGATGATCGCGATCTGGCATGTGGTGCCGGCGATCCGCACCGGCAACACCGTTGTTTGCAAGCCGTCCCCGTACACGCCGCTGTCGACGCTGCGCATGGTCGAGATCATGAACGACGTCCTGCCGCCCGGTGTGCTGAACTGCGTCACCGGCAAGGACGAACTCGGGGCGTGGATGACCGCTCACCCCGGCATCCAGAAGATCATCTTCACCGGCTCGATCGCAACCGGCAAGAAGGTCATGCAAAGCTCGGCCGAGAATCTCAAACGCCTGACGCTCGAACTCGGCGGCAACGACGCCGGCATCGTGCTGGACGACGTCGATCCGGAAGCGGTCGCCGGCGGCATCATCGGCGGCGCGTTCATCAACAACGGCCAGACCTGCGCGGCACTCAAGCGCCTGTACGTGCCAGATTCGATCTACGACGAGATGTGCGCGGCGCTGAAGAAGGCCGCCGAAGGCGTGCCGATGGGCAATGGCCTCGACGAGGACACCCTGCAGGGGCCGGTGCAGAACCGGATGCAGTACGACAAGGTCCTCGCGATGCTGGAGGACGCGAAACAGAAAGGCGCCAAAGTGCTTTGCGGTGGCGAGGTGCCGGACGGCCCGGGCTATTTCCTGCCGTACACGCTGCTTGCCGACTCGAAAGAAGGCATGCGCGTCGTCGACGAGGAGCAGTTCGGACCGCTGCTGCCGATCATCCGCTATTCCGACCTCGACGAAGCGATCGAGCGCGCCAACGCCTGCGAGGCCGGGCTCGGCGGCTCCGCGTGGTCCGCAGATCCTGGACGCGCCAGCGAAGTTGCCGCGCGGCTGGAATGCGGCACCGCGTGGGTCAACCAGCATGGCGGTATCGCGCCGAACGTGCCATTCGGCGGTGTCAAGTGCTCCGGCTTCGGCGTCGAGTTCGGCGAGGAAGGCCTGCAGGAGTACACGACGATACAGGTCGTCAACATCGCGAAGGCGGCCGCCTGATGCGAAACCTTTTCGCCCGCTTCGGGCCAGGGATGATGGTCGCCGCCGTCGGCGTCGGCGTGTCTCATCTCGTGCAGTCGACGCGCGCCGGTGCCGATTTCGGCCTGTCGCTGGTGTGGCTGATCGTCCTGATCGTGGTGCTGAAGTACCCGGCGTTCCGCTTTGCCGTAGACTACGCGACGGCCACCGGGCGCAGCCTGGTTGTCGGTTACTCACGCATCAGCCGCATCGCGATGTCCTGGCTTGCGGTTGCGTTCGTCGTCGACATGTTCATCGCGCCGGCCGCCGTGTCGCTGGTCACCGCGGGCCTGGTCATCAGTATCTTCGACCTGCCGTTTTCCGGGCCACAGGTCGCCGTGGCGCTGATGGTAGTGTCCGCACTGATCCTGCTCAACGGTCATTACATGAAGGCGGAACGCATCGTCAAGGTGCTGGTCATCCTGTTCTCGCTGCTTTCCGTCGTCTCGATGGTGTACGCGATGCCACTGCTCGGCAGCGACGGTCGCGGCATCATGGCCGACCTCGAGTGGAACAAGGGCCTGCTCATTTTTATCATCGCGGTGACCGGCTGGATGCCGATGCCGCTATCCGGCGCAATCTTCCAGTCGATGTGGATCTGCGAGAAGCGGCGCGGCGGCGACAGCGGATTCGATTACGCGCAGGCACTCACAGATCTCAAGGTGGGTTACGGCCTGACGCTGGTGCTGGCGATCTGCTTCGTCGTGATGGGCACCGCGGTTCTTTTCGAAACCGATCGCGTTGCGCCGGAGAACGCGGGCGCGTTTGCGACCGAGCTGCTGTCGATTTTTACCACCGTCATCGGTGACTGGACCTACCCGATCATCGCGATCGCAGCACTTGCCGTAATGTGGTCGACGCTCATTGCACTGATGGATGCGGTACCGCGCGTCGTCGACCGCCTGATCTACCTGTTCGGCGGCCAGGGCGAGGACGCGCCCGACCGCTACATGACGTTTCTTGCGCTGCAGGTGGTCGGGGTCATCGTGATCCTGCTGTTCCTGCTGCGCGGGTTTTCGGCCTTCATCGACTTTGCGACGAGTATGGGCTTTCTTGCCGCGCCGGCCATCGCGTATTACAACTACCGCGCGATCACCTCGGACCGGATCGCGCCGGAATTCCGGCCGAACCGCACGCTGATCGCCTGGAGCTGGCTCAGCGTCGTGTCGCTTGCCGCGTTCGCCATTTCCTACTTCGTATTCCGCTTCATCTAGCAGCGTGTTGAAAAAAGCCTCATGCGGCGCGATACGGCGTCAAGCGCGGCCTCGAAAGCCTCATGTACTGGCGTGTACACTGCGTTTTCTCGGCCGCCCTTTCCTTGTCTCACACCCGCCTGAGACTTTTTCAACAGGCTGCTAGACGCGAGTACATGACCCCGAAAAACACAATGAGCGGCGGCGAAGCGATGGTGCGCGCCGCGCACGCGAACGGCATCGACCTGGTGTTCGGCCTGCCGGGTGCGCAGATCTACCCGCTCTTCGATGCGATCCATCGCATGCCGGACGTCGAGGCGGTTATCAGCCGCCACGAACAGGGTGCCGCGTACATGGCGTTCGGCGCCGCCGCAGCGACCGGCAAGCCGAGCGCGTTCGCCGTCGTGCCGGGACCGGGCGTGCTGAATGCATCGGCCGCACTTTGTACCGCGGCGGGCACGAACAAGCCGGTGCTGTGCCTGACCGGCCAGATACCGTCACAGTTTCTCGGCGTCGGCCGCGGCCACCTGCACGAGTTGTCAGACCAGCGCGGCACCCTCGGCTCGATCATCAAGCACGCCGACTTCATCGACGACCCGGCCAACACCTCGCGCCAGGTCAATGCGGCGTTTCGCGCGATGCTTTCTGGTCGGCCGGGGCCAGCGTCGGTCGAGATGTGCTGGGACACGATGGCGAAACCATGGCAGGTCGAAATCGGGCCCGGCAACGCCGAAGTCGACAAGCCGGAAATCGATGACGACGAGGTCGATGCGGCGGCGAACCTCCTGCGCAAGGCGAAGCGCGTGATGATCATGTGCGGGGGCGGCGCGCAGCACGCCAGCGAGGAAGTCCGTGCTCTCGCCGAAGCGCTCGGCGCAGTGGTCACCGCGTTTCGCAGCGGCCGCGGCGTCGTCAGCGAGGACCACGCGTGCGGCGCATCGTCCGCGGCCGCGCACCTGCTGTGGAAGGACACCGACGTGCTGATCGGCATCGGTTCGCGGCTGGAGATGCAGTACATGCGCTGGGGCTCGATGGTCGAGTACTTCGACAAGCCGGACAAGAACGGCCCGAAGGTCATCCGCATCGACGTCGACCCGGCCGAGATGAAGCGGTTCAGGCCCGACGTCGGTGTGATCGCGGACGCCGCAGACGGCGCGCGGGCGTTGCTGAAAAAAATTAGCGAAAAAGGCCACAAGCAAGGCGATCTCGAACGCATTGCCGAGGCGAAGGCCAGGGCGCGCAAGAACTACGAAGAGATCCAGCCGCAGGTCGCTTATCTCGACACGATTCGCGACGTGCTGCCCAGAGACGGCTATTTCGTCGAGGAGTTGTGCCAGGTCGGTTTCGCGTCCTACTTCGGCTACCCGGTTTACGAACCGCGCACCTACGTGACGCCCGGATACCAGGGCACCCTGGGTTTCGGCTTCCCGACGGCGATCGGCGTCAAGGCCGCGTGCCGCGACAAGGCCGTGGTATCGATCACCGGCGACGGCGGCTTTCTTTTCGGCATGCCGGAACTCGCGTGCGCCGTGCAGCACGACATCGGGCTGGTCACGATCGTGTTCAACAATTCCTCGTTCGGCAACGTGCGCCGCGACCAGGAAACGCAGTACGAGTCGCGCCTGATAGGCGCAGACCTCGTCAACCCGGATTTCATGAAGCTGGCCGAGTCCTACGGCGTCGCCGGCTACCGTGTCGACTCACCGGACAACCTTAAACCGGCGCTGGCGAAAGCGATCGACGAAGACAAGCCGGCTTTGATCGAAGTCGTCATCGAGCGCGGAACCGAAGCCTCGCCCTGGAAATACATCGCGTCATATTGAATGGGTTAAACTCGGTGCGGTGAGCAAGCCCGGATTCTTCGCCGAACTCCGCCGCCGTCACGTTTTTCGCGTTGCGGGAATTTACGTCGTCGGCGCCTGGGTCGTGCTGCAGGTCGCGGACCTCGCGTTCGACAGCTTCGGCCTTCCGCCGACCGCGATGCGCTACGTCTGGTTCGCGCTGATTGCGGCGCTACCGCTGGCCATCGTCTGGGGCTGGCGCTACGATATCACGCCAACCGGCATCGTGCGCACCGCGCCGGCCGCGGAAGGCGAGGCGGTCGATGCGCGGCTCAGGACGCCGGACTACCTGATCATCGCTGCGCTCGCCGGTATCTCGCTGTTCATCCTGGCCGGCGTCGTCAACGAGATTCGCCAGCTCCCGTCGCAGTCGAGTGTATCGGTCGACCGCAGGAACATCCTGTCGTCCGTCGCGGTGCTGCCGCTCGACAACCTGTCCGGTGACGATGGGCAGGCGTATCTCGCGGCCGGCATGCACGACGCGCTGATAACGAGCCTGGCCAAGATTTCGTCGCTGCGCGTCATTTCCCGCACCTCGACATTGCGCGTGGCAAAAAACCTGACCCTGAGCGAGATCGGCAACCGCCTCGGCGTCGACAAGATCATCGAGGGCTCGGTGACGCGCGAGGACGACCAGGTGCGGATCATCGTGCAGCTCATCGATGTTGCAACCGACGAACATCTCTGGACGGAAAACTACGTCCGGCCGATGCAGAACCTGGTCGCGCTGCAGAACGAGATGGCAACGTCGATTGCCAGCGCCGTGAAGGTCCGCCTCACCCCCGAAGAGGAGCGCCGGCTCGAGTCCCGGGGCGAGATCAACCCGGAGACCTACGACGTGTACCTGCGCGCGATGTACAAGTTTCGCCGCGAGTCGTCCGCCGGCATCCGGGAAGGCATCGAAATGCTGGCGGATGCGGTGGAGAACGACCCGACCAGCGCGCTTGCGTGGGCGGGGCTGGCCTACGGCTATCTCGAAATCGGCCACAGCCCGTTCCCGATGTCGCCCGCCATTCCGCGCGCCCGGGCGGCGGCCGAACGGGCGCTGGAACTGGACCCGGATCTCGCACACGCGCATCTCGCGGTGGGCATGTTCAAGCTTTATTACGGCTGGGAATTTGAAGAGGCGGAACAATCTCTCGTGCGGGCGCTGGCGCTGAGCCCGAGCCTCGTCGATGCGCACTATCACCTGGCCTGGTTGAAGGAACTGTTTGCCGATCACGACGCGGCGCTGCGCTATGGCGAACAGACGAAGGCCCTGGATCCGCTGTCACCGTTCTACAGCGGTTGGCTGGCCGAGCAGTACCGCGCCGCCGGACGCTACGACGATGCCATTGCCGAGGCGCAGGAAACGCTGGACCTCCGCCGCGAATACCCGGTGGCATACATCGCCCTCGGCAACACCTATCTCGAGATGGGCGACGAGGAAGCCGCCGTCGAGGCGCATTCGAACCTCGCCGACAGCGGGCTGTGGTCGTTCGTTTACGCCAGCACACTGGCGCAGGTGGGTCGAGGCGAAGAGGCAATGCCGGTGCTGCAGCGCCTGGAGGAACGGGAGGCATCGGTTCCGCTCGTGGTGCTCTACGGCGCGCTCGGTGAGCATGACAAGGCGTACGAATGGATGCTCGAGGCACGCGACGGCCAGGCCGGCTGGTACCCATGGCTGCTGAACTGGTTTCCGCAAACGCGCGGTATGCATGACGATCCTCGCGTGCAGGCGCTGGCCGAAGAAATCGGGCTCTAGTCCCGACGCGGGCAAAGCAGAGCCTATTTTTCCATGCCGCTCAACAATCCTCCCGCGGGAGGATTTCATTGATTCAACTTCCAGTTTCACGAATAAGCGCACGCCAGCGGCGGAACGTGACCCCTGACACGGGATTTGCACATCAAGTCGGTAACATCGTTGCGGTCCCGAAACCCGAGGCGAGCGCAATGTCCGAAATCTACGTCAATGTCTACTTCCGCCACCAGGATCCGTCGACGCATGCATCGCTGGTTCGGCTCATCGAGACCGGCGCGGGCCAGGACGACGCGTCCCGCCAGGGATTCGTCGATCTCGCGGCAGAAATCAATGCCGACAAGGGCGAGGGAATCGCGAAGGCCTTTCTTCGCGACCTCGATGACAGGATTCACGAGCACTTCGGTTTCGATGACGTCGATGACGTCGCAGGTTTCTGCCGCGCGAGCGCGACCTGCGGCGGTGGCGGGGATCGCTATGCTGCCCGATGCGTGAAGCTCCTGTATCACCTGTGCCCCGGTATCCAGGCGCAAGCCTGGGGCATGGGTGACGACGATCCCTGGGAATTCTGGCTGAAGCACGAGGACGGGCACCTCGTCCGCCACGACGCGGAACCGTTCGACGGCTACGATGCGCGCATTCGCAGCACGATCTACCGCTGGTGGCACGACGGGCTGCCGGACGTCATTCGCGAAGGCATGCTGAACGACTCGGACGAGGAAGACGAGGACCAGGAAGTCGGCCCGGTCACGGAAGAGCAGTACCAGCAATGGCTGAAAGGCCACGAGGATGGGTCCGACATAGCAGACGACGTCGAGGACGTCGTGATGGACGAGCTTGTCGGCGCCTTCACGAACGCACTGGCCAGCATGTTCACAGGCAAGTCGGCAAAGAAAACCGTCAGCGCCGATGCGTTCGATGCAACGAAGCTCGACGAAGACCTCGTACGAAAAGTGTTTGCCGATATCGATGCGTGCGGCAAGGCATTCGATATCGACGGCATCATGAAGCACATCTCGCAGTCGGTGAAGGGCAACGTCACGACGACGATCGAGGGCAACGAAACGACGATGCCCATGACGCACAGCCTCTACCGCATGTCATTGAAACTGGTATTGAAGGAAGATGCCGAATATGACGGCAAGCAGGAGATTGAAAATATCCGGATCACTGACGGCGCAGCGATAGTCGGCACGAAATCCGCGGCGAGTTACCTCGACCCGATGACGAACGAAAGAATGGAATCGGAGACGGAGGACGAGTACACGCTCGAAGTCATCGACGGCAAAGTACAGATCACTCGCATCGAGTCGAAGGAGCTTGCCAGCAATCCGGCGTAGGACGATGTCGTACAGAGAGTTGACGGCTATTCGCATCCAGGCAGGGCGCGCGAACGACGACCCGAGGCAATAGGATTACGATGCGAGCAGCGTACATCCTCATTTCCTTCCTGGTGACGATCGCGATTTTCACGAACGTCGCGCGAATCGACCTCGACAGGCGGCGCGCTCAGCAGCAGCAGTCGACGACGGACATCGAAATCGTAACCGCCGAACCTGCGCCCGTGACGCAGGAGCCTGAAACGAAGTCCGACCACGGCGTTACCGTCATGACCATCGAGGCGCCGCCATGCAGCTGGGACGCGCAATCCGCGCAGCTGTCCGAGCAACTGCGACAGCAGCCGGCCTGGTTGCTATCGGCGGCGGAATCCGCGGCCACTGACGAGGACCTCGTCACCGAGGACTGGCAGTACGATCGCGGCACTCCATATCCGTCACGACGCAACGACGCGCTGGACGAACGTGGACTGCTTTTGCTGCAAAAAGAAAAACACGACGTATCGATTGTGCGGAGATGGAATCCGAACAGCGGGGACATGGCAACCGTCCTGCTGCTGAAAGACGTCGACATCACGGAATGTCGCGTCAGCGAAAATGCGAACGCCGAGAGCGAGAACGGGATTTTTTGCCTGGTTCGTGAAACCAGTGGGTCGGGCACTATCACTGACAATCTTGTCTTCCTTGCCAGCAACGGTGGCACGGCGATGGCGCCGCTGACCGAAGCGCGCGACGAGTCCCACTTCCTGGTTTTGCCCGACAACTCGGTGCTAATCGTCGGCGGCCGGGATGCAGCGTCGCGACAGCGCGTTAACACGGTCGAAAGGGTCAGGGCGGGACTGATTCAGCTTCAGGTCGAAACGATGGCCGACCTGCCCGGGCCGGTACGCTGGGGGTATACGGTCGCCGTCATGCAGGACGGTCGCTTGATGGTGGCTGGCGGCAGTACGGCGCGGTCCGAGAGTTGTCAGCGTCCGGCGTGTACCGACCGAACCTATATCCTCGACGTGGCGGAAGGGCGCTGGACGGAGGGACCGACGCTCACCCGACCGCGTGCCGCGGCGACAGCATCGCTGTTGATAGACGGCAGCATCATGGTCGCCGGCGGATGGACGGCCGACGGCGACGGCAATGCAGTGGTTACGCGCAGCACCGAACGGCTCGGTCCCGGTGAAAATCAGTTCGTCGAAGATGCGCCGCTGCCGTTTGCGATGGCGGAGCATCGCGCGCTGGCGCCGATCGATACTGCCGCGGCGTCTGCGCTGTTGCTGGATGAAGGCGCAAAGAGCGTCATCGCCTACGATCTCGAACAGGGCGAATGGCGCCTGGCCGGTGGTTTCTCGACCTTCACCACGTTCAAGCTCGGGCCATTCAGCAATGGACGTGAACACTATTTCTGGACAGCCGACACGAGGGAAGAGGAGTGGTCGCGGCAAATCATTCGTGTGCGCGGCTACACGCCGGCAACCACACCGACCCACGCCGGAACCATTCACCTGTACCGCCGAGGAACGGGCGTGCTGGCAGGCGAAAACGCCGCACACGCGATAGTTGCCGGCGGCCATGTATCCGACCCCTTCAGGCTGACCCCGGCGGTGGACAGCTTTACTGGCTCGCAAGGTCTGCTCGCACTGTCTCCGCTGCAATCCAGTCGCTACGACGCGCAGGTGTTCGGCATGCGAAACGGCGCCATCGTCGTCGCGGGTGGCACGGGCACAGCTCGGGATGATCGAGCTGCGGCCGCGATGGCACCGCACATGGAATTCATGAATTCCGTTTCGGCCACCGCGAAATGGCAAGCGCTCGATGCCCGTCATCCGCAAGGTACGCGATACGCGCAGCTGAACGAGGATACCCTGGTGGCTATCTCGCCGGGACGAGCCGTCGAACGCCTGACGTTCGATGGCACCGGCGCGGACGGCGCCAGCGTTGTGCGACAGGCCATGCCGCGCCTGCCGGTTCATCGCGAGAGCGGCAGCCAGCCGGACGGAAGTGTCGTGGCCATAGGGCTGGACGACGGTCGCGTGATAGTCGCAGGTGGCTTGACCTACGAAAGACAAATCGCGATTTACGACGATACGGCGAAGTCTGCCGTCGGCTACGCGGGCATTGGCGAGCTGATCCCGGCAAATACCTACGAAGTATTCGACCCGGTCAGCAATCGATGGACCTCGTCGGCGAAGTCCGGTGAACGCGGCGGCCAGGTCGTCGTGCTGGAAGACGGCAGGGTCGTCAACCTGCACATCCGATCCGAAGGGCTGGACGACGCCGGCGAACCGGCGTTCACGTTCCTTTTCGAGATCAGCCACGCGGACGAGGGCGAGTGGAAACCGTTACCGATGCAAGAGCCTCCTTACATGGAAGCCGGCAGCACGCGACTGGTCGCCGTTGGCAACGAACTGTTCGTGTCGGGTTACTCCGAGGTCACGATCGGCATGGAGCGAAAGCGCGTCCTCTGGTGGCTGGACCAGGTACGCCAGGGGTGGGATCTGGTGTGGGAAGAACCGTTCTCGAGCCTGGATTCGAGGCACCAGGACGTGATCGCCCGGGTCAGTCTCGGCGATGGCCGTGAGCTGCTGGTGCCGGTGGGAGGTATCTGAATGTGCACGCAGTCCACATCGGGCGAAACAGGTGATTCCACCATGACCCCACCGCGCTTTTTCTGCCTGCTTCTGGCGCTCTTCATCGTTGCTCCTGGCAGACCGGTTTCCGCGGACGTCGTACCGGTGTCGGCGCCTGAACAGCTGACGTTCGTGGCGGGCGACGACGTGTGGGTGCCCGGGTGGGTGTTCAACAACAGCGACGACTGGCTGGGTCTGAGCTGCACGGAACGGGCGTGCCAGCTCGTCGCCGCCGGGTTACGCGTGACGCCCGCGTCCTGGCAGGGTCACCACGATGACCTGGCTACGTCGGGGCAGAGGCTCGGCTTCAGCAAATCGGCCGATGTTCCCGGCGAAGTCGTTGCGTGGATCCGGCGGGATGATGAACTGCCATGGCTCGAGCCGCGTTCGATCGAGCTGTATTTCGCGAAAGAATTGACGCCCGTCATCCAGGACAGGGAGGACACCTACGAGATCGTCATTGCATCTCAGAACGAGACCAGAGAAATCCTGGCGCCTGTCCTGCGCCTCGATTCCGCACAGGCCGGGGAGCGAACGCGTGCGATGCATGGCGACAGCATTTACCTGCAGGTACGAGCCTCCGGGGCTCAGCAACTGCTATCCGAACAGATGGCAGCCTGCACCGGCCGCTTGAGTCTCGAGTACCTGCTGTGGTCCGGCGACCTCGACGGCGACGGTGAAACGGACTACCTGATCGATTACACCGATACTGCCCAGGGCACGGTCCGGCTGTACCTGTCCAGTTACGCCGGGCCGGGTCAGCTGGTGGGCGAAGCGGGTGTCGGAATCACGCACCCGCTCGACGGTCACT
>CALKYK010000326.1 GCA_938003715.1 uncultured Gammaproteobacteria bacterium | reverse complement strand
GCCCGATCAACGCCGTGTTCACGCGCACGGTTGCCGACCCGACCGTCGGAGCGAAGATCAGCGGCAAGCGCGGCGACCACACGTTCGGATTCTTTGCCGCACAGGATGACCTGACGAATCTCATTTTTCCCGGCGCCTTCGGCTCGGACAGCGAATCTCTGCCGATCTCGAACACGGCTGTCGTCGGCCGCTACAGCCACAGCTTCGGCAACGCATCTTCGGTTGGCACGTTACTGACCGCGCGCGCCGGAGACGGCTATCACAATTACGTTGGCGGCTTCGACGCGCGCTGGCGCATCAACGATCAGCACTCGATACACGCGCAGGTCCTGCGCTCGGATACGCGTTATCCCGACGAAACCGCCGTCGAGTTCGAGCAGCCGCTGGGCAGCTTCAACGGCAACGCGGTGCAGGTCGAGTACGAGTACGACTCGCGCGACTGGTTCGCGTACGCTCACCACGCGACGCGCGACAGAGGGTTTCGCGCGGACTCCGGTTTCGAAACGCGCGTCGACATCGAACAGCAGCTGATCGGGCTGGGGCGCGTCTGGCACGGCGACGAGGACGACTGGTGGACGCGGTTCCGCGTCAACGGCGATTTCGACATCACGCACGATGCCGACGGTCGCCTGCTCGAGAAAGAGTGGGAAGGCTATTTCGGACTAAACGGTCCGTCACAGTGGTTCATGGAATTCGGCGGGCTGACGCGCGACGTGCTGTTCGACGGCGTGATCTTCCGCGAGCAGAAAATCAGCCTGTACACGGAGATCAAGCCGGTCGGCGGCGTCTATCTCGCATTCTGGGGTCGCATCGGCGACCAGATCGATTTTGCGAACACGCGTCTGGGCGACCAGGTCCGCCTCGAACCGCGCATCAACTGGAACGTCAACGAGCACCTGTACTTCAGGTTACGGAGCAACCTGTTGCGCCTTGACGCCAAGGACGGGCAGAACATTTTCGATGCAGCCGTACACGACGTGCGGCTCACCTGGCAGTTCAGCAATCGCAGTTTTGTGCGCCTGACCGTGCAGCACCAGGACGTCGAGCGAAACCCGGCGCTGTACCTGGATGAAGTGGATTCACGTTCGCGGAATGTGGGCCGGCAGCTACTCTACTCCTACAAGCTGAATCCGCAGACGGTGTTTTTTCTCGGCTACTCGGACAGGCACATGGATGACGATGATCTCGACAGCCTGGCGGTCACGGACAGGACCTACTTCATGAAGATCGGTTACGCCTGGCTGCCGTAGGGCAGCGCAGGCCGGATCAGCGATCCAGCGGCTTCTTCGCTTTCAGGATCGCGTGCTGCCCGGTGCTGTTGTAGGGATCGACGCCGAGGTCGGCATCGTCGGCAATCGAAAGCTCGGCATCGATGTCGAGCTTCGCGTCGATGACGCGGACATTGCGCAGGTCTGTTTCTCCCTTGCCCGGTTCCTTCTGAACCTTCGTATCCGTCGATGTATTATGTGAACTCATTCGTCCTGTCCGGCAAATTTCATGTGCAGTCTTATTTTGGACCACTGCGGCCGAATTGATTCCGTCACTCATCGGCCGATAGCTACCGTTCGTCGCAATCTGGCGATTCGTCGCCGGATTTCAACCGTTCGTCGTTGCATCGTCGACAGGACCGGGTCGATCCGCCACGCAATCGGCCTGTTGCTGTCGTTGTTTGCGGCTTGCGCTTACGGCCAGCAGTCCGGCGCCTGGCTCGGCGAATTGAGCTGGCCGGAAGCGGAAGCGCAATATGCGACGACGCCGGTCGTGATCCGATCGACCGCGATCCGCGGCCGCGCATCCGGCCGTTCGGCGCAGGCGCGAAGGAACACGGCCCACACATGCCTATGAACGCGGACCAGGTCGTCATGCACCACCTGCTGGACGCAGCGGTCGCATCACGAAATGTCATCGTCGCACCCCCGATCCTGCACGGCTGGTTTCCCGCGTTTCGCGATTTCCCCGGCACCGAAGTCACGGATCCGGACGTATTTCGCGCCTACGTGTTCGAGGTCGGCATGTCGCTGGCGCGACAGGGCGCACAGCGCATACTTTTTCTGAACACCGGCATCTCGCGTGCAACCGGCCTGCCGATCTCGATTGCGGCCCGCGAGATCCGCGTCCAGACCGGCGTGCCGACGCTGGTCGTGTCCTGGGACGATCTCGAAACCGACGAAATCTCGGCGCTGCAGGAGCAGCTCGTCGGCGGACACGGTGACGAGATCGAAACTTCGATCAACCTGTACCTGCAGCCCGAACGCGTGAACATGTCACTCGCGGTGACCGACTACGGCGAGCGCGGCAACAAGGACTACCCGGGCTACCAGCCCGGACGACTGACGCGGGACGCCAACGACCCGCTTTACACTGCTTCGGGCATTTTCGGTGACGCGACGCTTGCGACGGCCGACAAGGGACGGGCGGCAATCGAGGTCCTGACGCGGGAATGGCTGCGTGCGGTCGACGGTTTCTCGGCCGTGCCGTTGCGGCGCGAACCATAGCTTCCGCAATGGCCGACAGCTGGTAAGCTTTGCCGCACCAGTTTGAAAAAGAAGCGGCACGAACATCGAACTGTATTGGCTGGCACCACGGCGTGGCATGTCGCGTCCGCGCAGGTATCATGGCGGAAACTGCTCCCTGATCCGCCGATGCTCCTCAAGCGCATAATTCCCTGGTTTCTTTTGCTGTCGTCCGCCCAGGCGATGGCCGACGAGTGCCGCGCGCCTGCCCGCGGCGGCAACGGCGAGCTTCGTTTCGAATTTCCACAAACGATCGCGAGCTTTGCCAAGGCCGAGCAGCGACGCAGCGAGAACCCGGCTTACGGCTCCGCTGCGCGCTACTGGAGCGGCGGCGCGGCGCTCGAAATCACGGTTCGCAAGACGCCGGCTTCGGTGGCGGCCCGGGATGTGGAAAGTTTCGCGTTCCAGGAACGTTTCGAAGCGCTGAAACATACGCTCGTCAGCGACGCTCAGTTCGATCGGGCGGCTTTGCAAAGCGAGCGAACGCGCACGACGCGTGCCAGCGGACTGCCCGTGCGCGAGGCGATTTACCTGCTGCGGAACGGGCCGTCACAGCGCATGGGCTTCATCTATCTCGCGGTAGCGCACGAGTATTTCATCGAAGTGAACATGTTGCTGGAGGAGCCGAAATTCGGCGAAGCGATGCCGATGACCGACGCCGTACTCGAAGGTATCGACGTAATCTTCTGCGGCACGCCGGGCGGCCTGTCGGGCAACGCGGGCGCGACCGCTGCGAATTCAGCGCAGGCGGGCGAGGCGCTGAAGGCGGCACGCGGCCTGCTGAACGCTGCATCGAGCTACGAGGCGGTGCCGTTCATTGAACCGGTCATCAACTTCGTCCGCAACGAGCCCGCGATCGTCAGCGTTTACATGGACCAGGCCTTTTTCCAGCCGTCCGGCGACCAGCGCGCCGACCAGTTTCTGCTCGCGTACTATCTCGCCGGCGCCATCGTCCACGACGTCGAGAACCCGCAGGCCCGATTCGATCGCCTCGCCGACGTGCCGGCCTCGCTGCGCGCGCTGATCCGCGGCTACCGTACCTACACCGTCGAGAACGCTTACTTCGTGCATCCGTTTGTCGAGCAGCTCATCCGCATCGAGGGTTCCAGCGGCCTGGAGAGCTGGGTCAACCGCGGCGCGCCGTAGGAGACGCGGTCACAACGTCGGCGGGGGCAGCGTGCCGAACGCGTCCTCCAGCGCCAGGCCGATTTGCAGCAGCGCCCGGTCCGCGTTCGCGGGACCGTCGATTTCCATCGACACCGGCAGTCCGCGTCGGTCCAGCGCGACCGGCAGCACGAGCCCCGGCAGTCCCGCGGTGCTACCCGGCGAAATGTTGCGGCTTATCGCGGCTTCGAACGGGACCTCTCGGCCGTTCAGCAAGACGTTCGTATCTTCGCCGATGGGCGTGGCGGAAATCTGGGTGGTCGGAAAGATCATGGCGTCGAGACGACTGTCTGCAAAATAGCCCGCCATCGTGCGCCTGAGCGCCGGCAGGTGCGTATCGCGCGCGGCGACGAAGTCATCCTGCGACGGCGTTTCGTTGCCGCCAAGCACGTACAGATCGAAGGCAGCTTTCACGTCCGGGCTGGTGTCGGCCATCAGCTCGTCGAACGTTATGCCGGTTTCGAATTCGTCGAGATACTGCTCGAGCATCGGCTTGACGTGATAGCTCTGCACCTGCGCCGTGGTCAGAGATACAAGACGACCGAGATCCGGCACGTCGGCATCGACCAGGGTCACACCGAGCTTCGCCAGTGCGGCGAGCGTCTCTTCCGCAATGCGCGCGACTTCGGTGTCGAGGTCCGCATAGAAGAATTGTCGCGGAACGCCGAGGCGAAGGTCCGATAACCTGCGCGGCGTGTTCACCGGCTCGTCACCCGTGATGACGTGATCGAATAACGCCAGGTCGCGGACGTGGCGCGCGTGGGGCCCGACCTGGTCGAACAGCGGCGTGATCGGCACCACGCCCTGGTTCGGGTAGCGGTTTTGCGTCGGCCTGAATCCGCATATGCCGCACAGCGCGGCGGGAACACGGATCGAACCCTGCGTGTCTTCCGCGATGCCGAGCGGTGCCATCCGCGCGGCAATCGCTGCCGCGGTGCCGCCGCTGCTGCCGCCGGGAATGCGTGACGGGTCGTAGGGATTGCGGACCGGGCCGTAGGCCATGTTGCTGCTGGTCCAGCCGAACGACAGCTCGTGCACGTTCGTCTTGCCCATCACGATCGCGCCGGCTTCCCTGAGCTGCCGCACGAGCAGCGCGTCCTCGGCGGGCACGAAGTGCCGCAAGGCCGGCGAGCCGCCGGTCGTCGGGTAGTCACGCGTATTGACGCTGTCCTTGACCGGGATCGGCAGTCCGTGAAGCAGACCCGGCACCTGGCCCGCTGCGCGCCGGCGATCCGCGTCGCGTGCGGCTTCAAGCACACGGTCCGGTTCCAGCGTGATGAATGCGTTCAGCGCACGGCCACGCACTGCCTGCTCGAGCAAAGCGCTCGCGTACGCCTCGGCCGAAACCGATCCGTTACGCATCGCTTTTATAGCGTCCGTCGCGGACAAGTCGAGCAGGGCCCGGTTTCCCGAGGTCATGTCGTCGCCATCATCGTTACCGCACGCCGAAAGCGTACCTGCAAGCGCAATGCCGCAGGCCAGGAACTCCCTTCGTGTCGTCGGTGTTTCAGTCACCGTTTTCTCCTTCCTGCTCACCGAGTGTCGCAGCGAGGGCCTCGAACGTGGTCACCGGCAGATCACAGTGCGTGCCCACGCATCGGTATGCAATTGTCTGATTTTTCACGGCTTTTCTATCGACCAGCGCGCCCGGCAGGGCGGCTTCGTTGGCCGCTATCGCAAATACGAGCCGGCGCGGTGCGTAAAGACGTGTCGCACTGTCGCGCCAGCGCTCGATGTCCGCGGCATCGCCGCGAATGATGATGATTTCCGGGTGCTCGAGAAATTCCTCGAGCGCGGTGATCAGCGACACGTGGCCGTGCGGGAACTCCGCCATCGCCCGCCACGCGCATTTCAGCGTTTTCTCCGCGGCATCGAGATAGCGCGTCTCACCGAGCAGGAAGCCGAGGCGCTGCAGCGCGAACGCGGCAATGCCGTTGCCGGACGGCGTCGCTTCGTCGGCAAGCGGTTTCATCCGGTGCATCAGTGCCTCGTGATCGTCGGCGGTGAAGAAAAAGCCACCGGCGCCAGCGTCCTCGAAATGTTCAAGCAGCAGCTCGGCGAGTTCGATGGCAAATTCGAGATTCCGGGTCGACCACGACGACTGCAGCAGCTCGAGCAGCGCGTCGAGCATGAAAGCGTGGTCGTCGAGATAGGCCGGAAACCGCACGCGACCGTCTTTGAAGCCCGCGTACAGGCGACCGTCGATCATCATCGTCGTGCGAATGAACGTTGCGGCGCGTTCCGCCGCGGCCACGAGATCAGCGCGCTGCAGAGTACGGCCGGCGATGGCGAGGCCGCGGATTGCAAGCGCGTTCCACGACGTCAGGATCTTTTCGTCGCGCCCCGGCGCAACGCGTTCCTCGCGCGTAGCCAAGAGCTTGCTGCGGCCGCTGTCCAGCAGCGACCGCGTCTCTTCCGCTGTCGCTGCGAGTTCCCTTGCGAGCTTGTCGATCGTCGTGCGAACCGAGAGATGCCATTGGCCCTCGAAGTTCGCGGCACCGTCGAGCCCGAAGTAGCGCGCGAGCGCATCGTATTCCCGCTCGCTGACCAGCGCGCGGACTTCGTCGGGGGTCCAGACGTAGTACTTGCCTTCCTCGCCCTCGGAATCGGCGTCCCGCGTCGAGTAGAAACCGCCGTCGGGCGACTGCATGTCGGCAATCATCCAGTCCGCCGTTTCTGCGGCGACGCGATTGAACAGCGTCTCGCCGCTGGCGAGGCCAGCCTGCGCGTACAGCGCGAGCAGCGGGCCGTTGTCGTAGAGCATTTTTTCGAAATGCGGAATCTGCCAGTAGCGATCGACCGAGTAGCGGCAGAAGCCGCCGCCCAGGTGGTCGTAGAGCCCGCCTTCGGCCATGCGAGTACAGGTCAGCGTGACCAGGAACAGCGCATCGACGTCCGGTTCGTCGCTGCTGGCCAGGCCGCGCCAGTAGCGCAGGAGCCACTCGAGCGTCGCGGGGTGCGGAAACTTCGGTGCCCCGGTGAAGCCGCCGTACTCGCGGTCGAAGGCGCGGCCGATCTGCGCGCGTGCGGCGGCGATCGGCGCATCGTCCAGCTTGCTTTCCTGCAATGCTTCCGGTTCGCGCTGGTGGAAGATATCCGCGAGCTGTGCACCCTGCTGCTTCACCTCTTCGCGCATTTCGCGATAGAAGACCGCGACGCGCGTCAGGAGCTCGCGAAAAGAGGGCATGCCGTGACGGGGCTCGTTGGGGAAGTAGGTGCCGCCGAAGAACGGCCGCTGGTCCTCCGGGTCGATGAACATCGTCAGCGGCCAGCCGCCGCCGCGATGCGTCAGAAGCTGGTGCGCCGTCTGGTAGATGCGGTCGACGTCCGGCCGCTCTTCGCGGTCGACCTTGACGTTGACGAAGCGCCTGTTCATCA
>CALKYK010000325.1 GCA_938003715.1 uncultured Gammaproteobacteria bacterium | reverse complement strand
CAGTCGTAGCCCTCGATCGAGCTGCCGAGCAGGCCCAGGCCGGCGACGCCCGGGATCAGGTCGCGGGGGAAATAGTGCTTTTCGAACGCGTCGCGGATGACGGGCAGGACGTTGTCGTCGACGAAGCGGCGCACGGTTTCCTGCACCATCCGCTCCTCGTCGGACAGTTCCGAGCGCACGTCGTAGAGATCCAACGGGTCGAGACGTCGCTTGTCGGCGCGCGACTCGTCGAGAGGTTTCGGGCTGGCCACGGTGCCTCCGGGGCGCGAAGATTCGGGACGCAGATTCTACCCGACCTTAGAACGGGATTCCGAGCCTGCGGTAGAGGTTGGACAGCAGGAATACCGGGGCGATCATCATGAGCTGTATGTCGCGGAATACGGCCCGGACGCCGCCGCGCGAAAGGTGGCCGAGATACAGGCCGCAGAGACTGACGGCGAGGGTCAGCAGTGCGATCCTGGGCTGCGGCCAGGGCGAGCCGACCAGCCACACCTGCAGCGCCGAGACGCCGACCACGAACGGCAGCATGCCGATGGCGAGCGCTATGGAGATGATGAAGTAGTAGATCAGCGCGGCCATCAGGAAGGCGCTGCCCCAGTTCAGGAACGGCGAGATGCGTGCGAATTCTGCGGGCACCGGCAGCGCCCAGAGCACGCCGACGGTGCCGATAACCAACAGCAGAACCGATGCCCAGTAGATGCCCGGGAAACGCACCTCGCGGTGCTTTTCACCATAATCGTCCAGCCACTGGTCGGATTCCGGCACGGCTCGCCTCACTGCCATCCGGCGCTATCCTCTCACAAACCGCGTGATCCGGCCGGCGCGAAGGGCTGGCATTTCAGGCTTCGTTCAGCTTCCGGACGGGTACAATAGCGCCTCACTTCGTAAAGGGTCGCCGCGGCAGGGCCGCGGCCAAGAGGAATAAATGAACACGAAAGCACTCAAAGTCTTACTGGCTTCGGCAAGCCTGACGGTCGCACTGGGCGGCTGCCAGACGCTGGATGCCTACACCCAGCAACCCAAGACCTCGAGCGCCACGCGCGGCGCCGTGATCGGCGCCGTGGCCGGTGCCGTCGTCGGCCTCGTATCCGGCGACGACGCGGTCGAACGCCGCCAGCGCGCGCTTGTACTCGCCGGTATCGGCGCGCTGGCCGGCGGCGCGGTCGGCTACTACATGGACCAGCAGGAGGCCGAGCTGCGTGCCGAGCTGCAGGGCACCGGCGTCAGCGTGACCCGCATGGGCGACAACATCACGCTGAACATGCCGGGCAACGTAACGTTCGCGACCAACAGCTCGGATCTGAGTCCAGCCTTCTTCGATGTGCTGACATCGGTTTCGAAGGTGCTGAAGGAATACAACAAGACGGTCGTCGAGATTGCCGGCCATACCGACAGCACCGGGACGGATGCGTACAACCAGTCGCTGTCCGAGCGGCGTGCGAACTCGGTCGCCCAGTACCTGCAGTCACAGGGCATCAACTCGCAGCGTTTCCTGATCGTCGGCATGGGCGAGTCGCGCCCCGTCGCGGACAACTCGACGGACGCGGGCCGCCAGGCCAATCGCCGGGTCGAGATCACGATGGTGCCGATAACCGCTTCCTGACGGCAGCGGCGAACGCACAAAAAAAACCCGCAGGCGATTCGCCTGCGGGTTTTTTTGTTCAGGGTTTAAGCGGAACTCAGGCCGCTTCGTCGACCGCCTCGAGCGTCGCTTTCATCTTCTTGATTGCGTTCGCCTCGATCTGGCGAATGCGCTCCGCGGACACGCCGTAGACTTCGGCCAGCTCGTGCAGTGTCTTCTTTTCGTCGCTGAGCCAGCGTGACTCGATGATGTCTCGGCTGCGCTCGTCGAGCATGTCGATCGCATCGAACATGCGCGCCGTCGCTTCCTCGTGCCAGTCGGACTTCTCGACCATCGTTGCCGGGTCCAGCTCGGGGCTCGGCAGGTAGGCCGCCGGTGTGTAGGTCGCGTTGTCTTCGTCGCGGGCGTCCGGTGCCGGGTCGAAAGCCATGTCCCAGGCCGAAAGGCGCCGTTCCATCTCGGTTACTTCCTTCGGGCTCACGCCGAGGTCTTTTGCGACCGCTTTCGTCTCGTCGTGCGACAGCCAGGCCAGGCTCTTCTTCGCCTTGCGCAGGTTGAAGAACAGCTTGCGCTGCGCCTTCGTGGTCGCGACCTTGACGATGCGCCAGTTGCGCAGCACGTACTCGTGGATTTCCGCGCGAATCCAGTGCACGGCGAACGATACGAGACGCACGTCGAACGTCGGGTCGAAACGCTTGACGGCCTTCATCAGGCCGACGTTGCCTTCCTGGATCAGGTCCCCCAGGGGCAGCCCGTAGCCGGTGTAGCCCTTGGCGATGTGTACAACGAATCGCAGGTGCGCCATGACCAGCTCACGGGCCGCCTGCAGGTCGCCTTCCTCGCGGAAACGCCGTGCCAGCGCCTGCTCGTCTTCCTTCGACAGCACCGGGATCTGTCCGACCGCCTGGATATAGGCGTCCAGGCTGCCGACCGGGCTGCGAAGCGTCAGGTCGTTACTTGCTGTGGCTACTGCGGTAGTCATCGTCGTCTGGTCCCTCCCTAGCGGGTGCCGATGTTAGCACTCTACGCATTAGAGTGCTAATAATAGGCAAAGTTTCCGTGACCCGTATCACAAAAAATAACTATTAAATCAACCGATTACTGACGCTCTTTGGGGCTCCGGAAGGTAGCGCCGGAGGGTGCCGTCGTCAGTGCGGCTCGATGCGCCGCATGTGACGGGCCGCGGCCAGCCAGGAGCCGGCCAGGCCCAGTGCGGCGCCGGCCCCGACGATGATCAGGCGCTCGGCGGCGGTGAGCGAGATGGTGGCAAAAGCGCTGTTGTAGAGGCCCGCGAGCCGCGCGACGGGCGCTTCGAGCAGCGCCAGGCCCAGCGAGACGAGCGCGAGCGCGGTGAGGCCGCCGCCGAGGCCGTACCAGAAGCCCGAATACAGGAACGGCCGGCGCACGAACGCGTTGCTCGCGCCGATCAGTTTCGTCACCTCGATTTCCTCGCGGCGGTTCTCGATGTCCAGCCGGATCGTGTTGCCGATAACGACGATGATGGCCGCCGCGAGCAGCCCGGCGCCGAAAGCGATCGCGCGCTCGAGAATATCGAGGATGGCATGGAAGCGCTGTACCCAGGCCGTATCGACCTGCACGAAGTCCGTTTCCGGCAGGTTGCTCAGTTCCTCGTTGAGCAACCCCATCGACACCTCGGTATTGGCCGCGGACGGCCTCACGACGAGCGTGTGCGGCAGCGGGTTCACGCTCAGGTGATCGAGCGCATCGCCGAACCCGGACTGTTCGCGAAACATTGCCATCGCATCGTCGGCGGGAATCAGCGTCACCGACTCGACGTCCGCACGCTGCGCGATGATGTCGCGCAGGCGCCCGGCCTCCTCCAGCGTCACGTCGGCATCGAGGAACAGCGAGAAATCGAGCGCGCTGTCCCACGATGCGCTGATCGACTGCGCATTCTTGATCAGCAGGTACAGCGCGGCCGGCAGCGCCAGCGTCACGGCGATGACCAGGATCGTCATCAGGCTGGCGAACGGCTTGCGCGACAGCCGTCCGAGCGCGCCGACGGCGGTGCTCAGGTGACGAATCGCCCACGACGCGAGCGGGCCGGGCGATTTCGGTGCGGCAAGCGCGTCGGCGGACTTCACGGCTGCCACCCGTCCCGGTTGTCGTCGACCGCGACGCCGCCGGCGTACTCGGAGACGATGTCCTCTTCTTCCTCGCTGTGAAGGCGACCGTTCGCCAGCGCGATTCGCCGACAGCCGAGCTGGTCGATCAGCGCGATGTCGTGACTCGCGATCAGCAGCGTCACGCCGACCTCGTTGAAGCGGCGGAAGATACGCATGACCTCGAGCGACAGGTCCGGGTCGAGATTGCCGGTCGGTTCGTCGGCGATCAAAAGCTTCGGCCGGGTGACGATCGCGCGCGCGATGCCGACGCGCTGCTGTTCACCGGAACTCAGCGTTTCCGGGTACTGCTTTTCCTTGTGCAGGAGGTCGACCTGGGTCAGCGCCGCCCGCACTTTCTTCGCCGCGTCGCGGTGGCTCAGGCCCGCAATGACCAGCGGCAGTGCGACGTTGTCGAACACGGGCCGATCGTAGAGCAGCTTGTGATCCTGGAACACCATGCCGATCTGGCGGCGGTAGGCGGGAATGTGACGGCGCTTCAGGCGCCGGGTGTTCTGCCCGTCGACGATGATCTGGCCGCTGGTCGGGTGCTCGATCAGCGCGATCAGGCGCAATAGCGTGCTCTTGCCGGCGCCCGAGTGGCCGGTGACGAAAACCATTTCGCCCCGGTCCACGGCGAGGCTCAGTCCGGCGAGGGCTTCGTGCCCGCCCGGGTAGCGTTTCGTGACGTCCTCGAGCCGGATCATTCAGGCTTCCTCGCGCGTGAGCAGCGCGTCGACGAACTCCGCTGCGACGAACGGCTGCATGTCCGCCTCGCTTTCGCCTATGCCGATGAAGCGCACCGGTATGCGCAGCGATTCGGCGATGGCGAGCAGGATACCGCCTTTCGCCGAACCGTCCAGCTTGGTTACGACGATGCCGGTCACGCCGAGAGCGGCGTTGAACTGTTTCGCCTGCGCGAGCGCGTTCTGTCCCTGGCTCGCGTCGAGAACCAGCAGGATTTCCTGCGGAACGTCGTCGTGCTGCCGTGCCAGTACGCGTTTGATCTTGCCGAGTTCGTCCATCAGCCCCTGCTGGTTCTGCAGGCGCCCGGCCGTGTCGGCCAGCAGCACATCGATGCCGCGCGCTTCTGCGGCAGCATAGGCATCGAACAGTACGGCGGCCGGATCGGCGCCGGTCCGCTGGGCGATGACGGGCACGTCGTTTCTCGCACCCCACGCCTCGAGCTGCTCGATCGCCGCCGCCCGGAACGTGTCGCCGGCGGCAAGCATGACGCTCCTGCCCTCGGCGAGGAAGCGGTGCGCGAGCTTGCCGATCGTCGTCGTCTTGCCGGCGCCGTTGACACCGACCATCAGGATCACGAACGGGCGGTCGAGTTCGGGAATGACGAGCGGTTGCTGCACCGGCATCAGCACGTCGGTCAGCGCATTTTTCAGGCTGTCGCGCAGCGCGTCGCCGTCTTTCGGCGCCTTGCGCTTCAGTTCCCGCTTCAGCCCATCGATGATCCGGCCGGTCGCCTCGACGCCGACGTCGGCCATGATCAGCCCGGTTTCGAGGTCCTCCAGCGCGTCCTCGTCGAGCTTGCCGCCGGGCGCAAGGTTCGCGAGGTCGTAGGTCAGCCAGCTGTCGCCTCGATTGAGCCGCGCCCGCAGTCGCGAAATGAAACCCTGCTTCTCTCCGGATGTCGCGCCTTTGTCGTTGCCGAACACCGATTTTTCCTGGCGTTATCCTGGAGTACCCTGAAACGTGTGGCCCGCAGCCCCGGAGAAGCGCATGCCGCGATCGACGCGCGGAAAACGAACGGATCGAAACGCGCCCAGCGGAAGGCTGCGTATTGTAGCGGGAAAATGGCGCAGGCGTCTGTTGCCGGTCGCCGACGCGCCGGGCCTGCGGCCGACCGGCGATCGCGTGCGCGAAACGCTGTTCAACTGGCTCGCACCGGTGATCGAAGGTGCACACTGTCTGGACCTCTACGCCGGCAGTGGTGCGCTCGGTCTCGAAGCCCTGTCGCGCGGCGCGGCGTCCTGCGTTTTTGTCGAGCGGTCGGCAGAGGTCGTCAAGGTGCTGCAGCATTGTATCGATCTGCTGTCCGCAGACGCGGCGGAAGTCCTGCAGCGGGACGCAATCGGCTACCTGGAGAGCGCCGAGGTCCGCCCGTTCGACGTCGTTTTCCTCGACCCGCCTTTTGCCGCCGACGCGGCAAAGGTATTGTGTAGCCTGCTGCATGAGCGCGGCTGGCTTGCTGCTGGCGGCCGCGTGTATCTCGAACAGGACGCCGGGCAGGAAATGCCCGCCCT
>CALKYK010000324.1 GCA_938003715.1 uncultured Gammaproteobacteria bacterium | reverse complement strand
AGGGCGTGTGATAACAACTCCTGCAGTCTAAAAGCGCCAGCTTAAAGTGATACCGATGGTGCGCGGGCGAATTTGCGAATTGTATTGACCGAATACGTTATCGTTGACAAATAATTTGCCGTTTTTGTCGGCCAGGTTGTTGACGAAGAACGCGGCGGACCAGCTGTCGGCGTCGATCCCTGCCCGAATATTTGCCACCAGAAATGACGGCAGTTCTGGACTCGAGGCGCTGTCGAATTCCATGTAAGAATTGCCGACAAAATTCAGGTCAAGGCCGAGGTATGGCGTCATCCCGCGAACCTCGCGCAGAAAATAACTGGTGCTTGCGTTCGCCGTTAGCTGCGGCACGCCTGGCAGACGGTCGCCGCGGGCGCCGTTCAAATTGGGTACGTCTTCCGCTAGCTCTGCAACGGCGTAGCCCGCAGCAACCGCAACTCCGATCCTGTCACTCGGCTGCGATCGGAGTTCGAATTCGATACCGTCGCTGTCTGCCTTTCCGGCATTCTCGGTGAATCCGGCACCGCAGTTAAGCAGTCTCGATGTCTGCATTTCCGACCAGTCGATGTGGTACACCGCCACGCTCGCACGGGTTCGACCGTTCGCCGAGATGATTCGGGTACCGACTTCGAAATTCGTGAGACTGTCAGAGTCGTAACTCGACGGCAGCGAAGTGAAGCCGAGTGCCTGAAGCTCGACCGAGCACGCCGGTTGCATCAGCGAGGCAGCCTCATTGATTCCACCGGGCCGAAATCCCTCAGAAATCGTACCGTATACGGACCAGCGTTCGGTCGGTGTGAAATTGAATCCGAGCCTGGGAATTGCGCCGGTATCGCTGGCCGTCGACGACTCCAGCACCTGTCCCATGACGAACAGCAGTCCCGAATTGTTTCCTGCATACCTACGATCGATGTCGAACCAACGTCCGCCGGCCGAGACTTCGAAATTGTCGCTGAGGCGCCAGGCCACCTCACCGTACAGCGCAATCTGCTCGAGTGAATTCATGTCTCGTCTGACGAAGAGATTGTCCGGCTGACCGAACATCGACGCGAGGCCTCCCGTCAGAGAATCGAACCCCGGCGACGGAAAGTCCTGGCTCACATCCTGACTCTGGTCCTGGTAGAACGCGCCGACCAGCCAATTCAGTTCTGCATCGTCGCGGGACACCAGCCGAATCTCCTGAACGAATTCTCCTACGCCTTCGCGGTTAACGACGTTCAGTGGATTGTTCAAACCGAAAAAGAGATTCAGGACAGGACGCAAGTCGGCGGAATTGCCGACTGTCCGATCGAAATACGAGGTCGAGCTGACCAGGTTGCCCATGCCGAGATCGACGTCGAAGGTCAAGTTGTAGATAGTCCACTCGTCTTCGATATACTCCCCATTCCGTGACTGTTGACGTTTGCCGACTGCCGGCTCTTCATGAGCCAGTCCATCGCTGGTGCGTTTCTGGTGGGCGACCCGAGCAGTCAGGGTCGCGTCATCGCCAATCGCAAAACGACCCGTGAGCCTCGCACCGTGAATTTCGCGGTTGTTCACGTCGTCACGTCCGTCGAAATCATTGTCGATGAATCCACCGGTATCGTGCAGGTATGCGATTGCACGAAGTGCCGAGCGGTCCTCCTGGATGGGCAAATTAAAGATGCCATGCATGCCAAATCCCGGTTCACCGTCGGCGGTGTGCGTTAATGTCGTCGAAAGCGAAACAAGTCGCTGCTGAGGATCTGGCGCATGTGTAATGATACGAATCGCACCGCCCATCGACCCGGCACCGAACAGCGTTCCCTGCGGGCCGCGCAAGACTTCAATCCGTGCGATGTCGATGAGCGCGGGATTTGGATTGAATGCGGGACCCACCCCGCCGCCTGCGGTCGTGATCGGTACCTCATCGAAATGAATTGCCGTCCCCGAGTTCAATTCGAACCACGGGTTGTTGCTGATGCCACGAATGGTTTGTTTTTCACCGCCCGTGCCGCCGTCGCTGTACGACAGGCCAGGCACGGCGCGAGCGTAGTCCGAAAACGCGACCGCGCCCAGTCGTTTCAGGTCGTTTTCTGTGAGGACGTATACGCTTGCAGGAACGCTCCGCAACTGCGACTCGCGGCGAGTTGCAGTGACGACGATCTCGTCGAGATCGCGACTGTTTGGCCCGTTTTCCAGCGTCGCGCCAGAGGCATCGGAACACATCGTATCCAAAACCAGCAGCAGGCAGGCTGGCGCTACACCTCGATTGAAAAGGTGGAAATTGACTACGGGTATTCTCCTCGTGATTTTCGCTGAGCGTACTTTTATTGTTTGTTTTTCTGAAACACCACTGTACCGGAGGTATCACCATTCTACCGGATGATCGTCGTTAATCTCGTGAACAGAATGGACCTTGCTCCACCTTGCAAATATCCAATCAAGGTTCATCAGGGGACTTCAAATCGGAACAGTTCCGTCCTTATTCGTCGTCGGCACGTCTGGTTGATTAGGTGGGAACAAACAGGACCATCAATTGGCGGGCCTGATGGTGAGCTGTCCAAAGCGAGCGGAAACCTGAAATTGCAACCAAAACGTTGCATTTGAAGATTTCGTCCACTACACTTTACGCAACCAGGAGGTTGCATAATGAATCAGGCAGACCAGGACAGGATCGAGAAGATCGTCGACCTCGCTGCGCCCGTTTCGCGAGTCTGGCGTGCGATAACCGATCACGAGGAGTTCGGGGAGTGGTTCCGAGTTCGGCTCGATGGCCCGTTCAAAGTGGGCGAAACGACGACCGGAAACATCACCTATCCCGGCTATGAGCACATGAAGTGGGAGTCCGTGACCGAGCGAATGGAGCCCGAGCGGCTGTTCGCTTTTTCGTGGCCTCCCAGCGCCGTTGATCCCGACACGTCGTACGGCGACGACGCCAAGGTCGTGGTCGAGTTTCGCCTTGAGCGAAGCGAAAAGGGGACGCGGCTGACGATCACCGAAACGGGCTTTCTGCAGTTCCCGGAATCGAAACGCCTGGAGGTCCTTCGGTCGAACAAAGAGGGCTGGGACATACAGGCCAGGAACGTCGCCGAGTATGTTGCGGCCTAAAACGAGAAGCAACGAATCGGCACCCGTGTTCGCTGCCCTGGGCTCCACAACGCGCCTCGAACTGGTATCGCGTCTTGGCGACGGCCAGGAATACTCGATCACCGAGTTGACCGACGGTCTCGATCTAACACGCCAGGCGGTTACGAAGCACCTTCAGGTGCTGCAACATGCTGGTATTGTCGACAGTCGGCGTGTCGGCAGGGAGAGTCGGTTTACGATCCGGCCTGGCCCGGTCAATCGAGCCAGGGATTACCTCACGCGAGTTTCCGACCAGTGGGATAAGTCGATCGCGAGGTTGCGGGCAACGGTTGAGCGGTAGATCCGGATCATTCCATCCGGTTCCGCATTGGCGCTGTATATCGGCGCGGTAACGAATTAGCGTTTCAGACTATCGAAACCTGCGCTTTACGAATTCGCTACCAAACAAAAAAACGGGCCCCGGCTCGGGGCCCGTTCTCGTTTCGGGTCGGCCCTCCACGGCCAACCACAACGTGATCACGTACCGGTACCAGCGGTCGCAGTGGGTGTGGGAATTCCGGGCGGCCGGGGCAACGCCGGTTTCCGTGCCGGTCACGGGCCGCCTGCAGATGAACAACAGTCTGGCCATTCGCGAAGCCGTACTCGCGGGTGCGGGCGTTTCCCGCACGCCGACGTTCGTAGTCGGCCCCGATCTTCAGCATGGCCGGCTTGTCGCAATCCTGCCCGAGTACGAGCTCCTCGAGCTGTCGATCTACCTTGTGTACCCGCAACGCCAGCACCTGGCACCCAAGGTCCGCGCGTTTGTCGATTTCATGTCTGACCGCTTTGCCGGCACGCCTTATTGGGATCGAAAGACCGCCGGCTGACGAACACGAATGCTGGCGTCAGGGCCGGGGCTCCGCAGGGCTGGCCCGACACCCGGAAGAGAGGGAAACGCCTCGGCCGGGGCTTGCCGATCCGCGCCCGCTGCCACAAAATCGGCCGTTATTTCGTCGGGCGGGCAGGTCCTGGGTACCCGTCGGCGCATGGGCAAACGACAGGCAGGATCGAATGGGAAGCGACAACAGCCAGGCTAACAAGAACGGAAAGCGCCTACTAATCGTCAACACCGGCAGCCGCAAGAAGCGATTCACGCTGCGCCGGCTGAACGAGCTCGGCTACCAGCTCATCATCCTAAACACCTCCATCAACTGGGCCAAGAACTACGCCGCGCACTGGATCCTCGCCGACACGACCAATCACGACGCGTGCGTGTCCGCCGTACGTCGTTTCTTCAAGCGCAATCCCGAGCTGAAGCCGCACGGTTCGCTGACGTTCTGGGACGACGACGTATTGCTCGCGTCACGCGTCAGCGACGAGCTTGGCACCATCGGCATACGTCACAGCGTCGCCAAACGGGCGCGAGACAAGCACCTGTTCAGGGAATTCTGCCGGGACAACGATCTGCCCCATCCCGGCTACGCCATGCTCGATCCGAAGTCCGATGTCGTGGCCGCGGTCAAGCACCTGAAATTCCCGCTCGTCGTCAAACCGGTTTTTGGCAGCAGCAGTTCCTACGTCGTGCGTGTCGACGACGCTGCTTCACTGAAAGAGATGGTCGACTATATCGCGGCGAACATCTCGGTCGAGATCGAGCCCGCACTGTATGCCGGCACCGAGATCATGGCGGAGGAATACATCGACGGGAACGAAGTCGACATCGACATACTGCTGCAGAACGGCAAGTTCAAGTTCTGGTCGATCAGCGACAACGACGCCACGCGCGAACCGTATTTCGTCGAGACCGGCCAGTGCATTCCGTCGCGCCTGTCGCAGCCGCAGCAGGCCGAGCTGGTGTCCATGGCCGAGGAAATGCTGGAGCGCCTGGGCGTCCAGAACGGGTGTATACACTTCGAGGCGAAATACGGCTCGCGCGGTCCGATGCCGATCGAGATCAACCTCCGGATGGGAGGCGACGAGGTCTACGACTTCATCCGCATTGCCTGGGGTGTGGATTTTGTCGAGAACGCCGCGAAAATCGCCACGGGCGAGTACATACGCCCGATTCAGAAGCCCGAGACGCCGAAGAAGTTCGTATCGGGCAAGTATTTCCTGCCGTCCGAATCCGGCGTGCTTGCCTCGCTATCGCTGCCCGAGAAGGTGCAGGACGGCGAGATCGCCTTCTTCAAACGCGTCGGCGATGCC
>CALKYK010000323.1 GCA_938003715.1 uncultured Gammaproteobacteria bacterium | reverse complement strand
TGGGCCAGCGGGCGCGCGCTTGCGACACGCTGCTGCTCACCGCCGGAGAGCAAGTCGGGATAGCTGTGCGCCCGGTCTGCGAGCCCGACCGCGTCGAGCAGGCTGCGGATACGCGAGTCCGCTTCGTCGCCGTCGATATCGTTCAGTTCCAGGACGAGACGAATGTTGTCGGCAACCGCCAGCGTGGGTACGAGGTTGAATGCCTGGTAGACGAAGCCTATGTGCCGGCGACGAAACAGCGTGCGCTCGCGTTCGGCGAGCCTCGTGATGTTCGTGCCGCTGACGATGACTTCTCCGCTGTCCGGCGTATCGATGGCGCACAGCAGATTGAGCAACGTGGATTTTCCGGAACCGCTCCTGCCGCGAAGCGCGACACTTTCTCCCCGCTTGACGACGAGATCCAGCTCGTCGAGCACGCCATGGACGCGGTTTCCTTCGGGAAAGCTTCTCGAAAGGCGGGTGGCGACGACGGCGAGATCGGCGGACGGTGAGTGCGGCTGTGTCATGGCGCGACCTGCATCATAACCATGACCCGGCACACATCGAAGCGTTCCGTATTCGCCGCCGGCGGTGGCGGACGACGATTGCAGCGGTAGTCGAGCGCCCGTCGTTCTTGGCGTACGACTAGGGTGCCTCGTGCTCGATGTCCCAGAGATAGTCGGTGTGCGAATTGCAGATGTTCGCGAACTCCGTGCCGAGCGCCCGGTGATTCTCGTTTGCGTGTTGCAGAAGCTCCGCACGCGCCGCCATGACCGACGCGTAGTCGGCGCCGGTGATGACCTGAAGGCGGCGGTATTCGCCGCCAAGCCGATGCGCCGACCATCCCCAGCTCGCAATCTTGCCGGCCTCCCTGAGCTCGGCGAGTTTCGGCGCCTGCACCATCTCCACGATCTCATCCGCCCGGTTTTCCCGCGCGATGTCGCAAACGAAGTACGCGGACAGGCTCACGGCGCCCCGATCGGTGCCGGGCCCGCTGCCCTGCAGCAGGGCCCAGACGTAGTCGTCGTGGGCTTCGCAGGCTTCGGCGCGCGCCTGGCCGCCGGCCCGGTTGTCTTCGTAGATCTCGCGAAAGATCGTGGCCTGCGCGGAAAGCGCTGCCTCGAGTGTCGGCGACACGTGATATTGAACACGACGCCAGCGGCCGCCGGTGAAGTGCGACAGGTAACCCCAGGCGAGCAGTTTGCCGTCATCGACCCAGCGATCGAACACTTCGTAGTCGTTCGCCTGGACGATGTTGTCCATGTTGCTCTGGGTCGCCATGTCGCACACGTAGTACGTCGCGTAGGAATATCCCAGTGGTCCCGCGTCGTCCTGAGCGGCGGCCGGCATCCCCAGCCAGAGCACCACGAAAGCGACTGCGCCGATTTCCCTGCCCATTTTTTGCTCCCCGCCCGATTGCCGTGACAGGTACCAGTGTAGATCAGACAGGATCGAATACCAGCCTCGATCCGGTCGAGGGCCGGTCCCGCTCGCGGTAACATGGCTGCGTCGATCGATCGCCGGTCGCGCACGGAGCCGCATGCCATGCAGAAAATTTCGCGCTGTCACACGATTCCCTTGCTCGCCGCCATCGTGTTCTTCGGCGCGCCGTCCGCAGCCGAACCCCTTCCCGTTGCGGACATCCGTGCACTTACCGAAGCCAACATCCGGCCGGCCGTATCGCTGTACCGGGAATTTCTCGCCCTGCCGAACGACGCAAACTACCCGGACGACATCCTGCGCATGGTCGAATGGATGCAATCGACATTCGCCGATCACGGCTTCGAGGTACAGCGCATCGACACGCAGGGCAGCCCGCTGCTGCTGGCCTCGCGGCACGTCGACGATAACGCGAAAACGGTACTGGTATACCTGCAGGCGGAAGCCCAGACGGTGGATCCGTACGCCGG
>CALKYK010000322.1 GCA_938003715.1 uncultured Gammaproteobacteria bacterium | reverse complement strand
GGCAGCCGACCAGTTGCCAATGCCGGTATCGGCATCCGGCGTGATGTTGGTGGAATAGACGCGGCCGAACGGCGTTTCGAACGGCAGCCCGCCCGCCATCGGCGCGCCGTCTTCCGCGGTGTGGCAGGTGGCGCAGTTGCCCGCGATGGCGAGGTATTCGCCTCGGGCGAGCTGCTCTTCCGTGCCGGCCGATGCAAGCGCTTCGAATGAATCGGCATCGACTCGTCCGTCGCGATCGGGCACGAGCAGCACGGCGGTAATCGCGACAGGCAGCACGATGACAACGGCGAGCAGGATTCGGCGCGTAAATGACATCAGGTCGGATGGCTGGAGCTATATCGACGCGTGATTACGCGTGATACCCGTTCGCGATGTCAAGTGCACGAAAAAAAGGACCCGCACGAATGCGGGTCCTTGCAAGGTGTTTACCTAATCGGCCGAAGGATGTACGGATGCGAAGACGTTCGCACACCCTGCGTCGGGACACGCCTGGTTTGCCGTGCCGATCTGCATCGACACCGGACCGGCAATACCGGCGAGACCGTGCGAACGGATCACCAGGTGAATCTCGGCCTTGCGCAGGTTGCGCAGCCCGTAATCCTTGCTCATCGCGAACAGCTCGCGTGTGGTACGACCCGGAACGAGGGTCAGCTCGGTGGTTGCGTGGCCGGTACCGTCGGCAAGCATGCCGCCGCCGTAGAATACCGATGCCTTGATGTGGGGATCACCGCCGTTGATCTCCAGGTCACCGCCGGTGCAGGCATAAGGCGTGGCACAGTACTGCGGATTGTTGAAGACGACCCACCAGATCGAATACGCGAAATCCGGTTCCAGCGCGCCGGTCATGACGCTTGCTCGCACTTCGCGGTTCTTGTAATCGCGTATCAGCAGGGTCGCGCCATCAACGGCGACGTTGCTACCGAAGATGTGGTGATCGGCGACCTGAATCGCCTCTTTCGTCTTTCCTTCGCCGTCGTCGGCCAGCGCGGCGCCGCCCGAGATCGCGAGGACCATGCAGACCGGCCACAGCGACCAGCGTTTCCGTTTTGTCTCGTTCATCATTCTCTCCTCTGTATTACCGTCAATGGTCGTCAAGAAGAGACGCGCGCCTCCGTTGCACAGGCCCGAGCTCTTCGGCCTGTCGTCGTTGCAGCCTCTGGTCTGCGCCGACGAATGCAGGTTAGTGAACGCGGGCGGGTTGTGTGTGAAAATCGAATGAAGGTTTCCTGAAGTTGCAACTCGACCAGTAAATTCAAAGAGTTACAGAGACAATTCTGGGCGACGCGGGGCCCGGACAAGAAAAATGAACGCGGGTACGAATCGGTCGCAGCGACTCCGGATCGGCGACCTGGTCCTCGATGTCGGGAAGCGGCAGGTTTCGCGTGCGGGCACCGCGCTGGATCTGCCGAAACTCTCCTATCGTCTGCTCGTCGCGCTCGCCGAATCGGCGCCGAACGTCGTCACCGGCGAGGAGCTCGTGTCGCGGGTGTGGCCGGGGCGCGTCGTCAGCCCGGAAACCGTCACCCAGCGCATCAAGCTCCTTCGCCAGGCCATCGGCGACGATGCGACAAATCCCAGCTACATCGGCCTGGTACGCGGCGAAGGCTATCGGCTGATCCCGGATGTCGAGGAGTTGGCGCAGGACGAGTCCACGGTGACGCGCGGCTTGTTTGCCGAGCTGGGTCGCCGTCGTGTACTGCAGGTTGCGCTGATCTACGCTGCCGTCGCGTGGAGCATCACCGAGGTCGTTTCGTTCCTGATCGAGTCGTTGCCGATTTTTCCCGACTGGTCGCAGGCGCTCGTTGCGATCGTGTTCGTCGTCGGCTTTCCGGTCGCGATGTTTCTCGCCTGGCGTTTCGACGTCGGTCCGGACGGGATTCGTCGGACGGCATCGTCGAGGCGCGAGGAGCGGAAAACCTACGCTGTGGCGGCGGTACTGCTCGTAGGCGCAACGGCCGGGTTGTTTTACCTGATTTATCCGACGGTCGTGGAGCAGTCCAGGCTTGACGACGCGCTTGTGGTCCGTGAAGCGCCACCCAACTCCGTCGCCGTAATGCCCTTCGTCAATGCGACCGACGATCCCGACGATCAGTACCTGAGCACCGGGCTCGCCGACGAGCTGCGCGACCAGCTCGGGCGCATCGAAACATTGAAGGTCGTTGCGCGATCTTCGTCCGTTGCGTTTCGCGATTCGACGACGGATGCCGTTACGATCTCTCGCGCGCTCGGCGTCAGGAAACTTGTCGAAGGATCGATAAGGCGCCAGGGCAACCAGCTGCGCATCACGGTGCAGATCATCGACGGCTCCACCGGCTTCCAGGAATGGACCAACAGCTACACCCATCTCGTCGGCGACCTGCTGGCGGCGCAACTCAAGATTTCCGCCGAGCTCGCGAGCCAGATCGTTCCGGAGATCGATGCGACGCTCGTGACGTCGAAGCCGGCGACACTGGTCGCGTCGGCCAACGAGGTGATGTATCTCGCCCGACACCTGTTCCAGGAAGTGCAGGACGCGCCGCTTGTCGACCTGCCGAAAATGCTGCGTGTGATCGAGCTATACACGCAGGCGACCACGATCGCCCCGCGCTCGGCTCCCGCGCACGCGCGCCTCGGCGCGGCGTATCTTTACATCGGCGACATCAAGAACGCCGAAGCGCCGATATTCCGGGCGCTGGCGCTCGACGATGAGCTGTCCGAAGTACACAACACGCTGGGACTGTACCGATGGCTGCAGTTTTTGCCCGGCAGCGGCGAGGCACACCTGCGCGCGGTCGAACTCAACCCGAACAACGCGGACGCACAGGAAAAGTATGGCAAGTGGTTATGGCACCAGCAGATCACTGACGACGTCGTGCCCTACTTCCTGCGCGCGCTGGAACTCGATCCGCTCTCGCTGGCTCGTTACCTCGACCTCGGCCACCTGTACGCGATCTCGAACCGCCGGGATGAAGCGCTGGCGGTTGCTGCGCAAATCGAGGCGAAGTTTTCGAGTGCAGACGCGTTCATGGCGCTCGCACGCACTTACGAACTGACCGGAGATCTCGACGTCGCGATCGGCTGGGCATTGCGCGCGTACAACGCCGCGCCCGACGACCCGGAAAAGTCGTGGCTGCTGGGAGAGCTCTATGCGCGCATCGGAGATTTCGAAGCGGCTCACCACTTCGATCCTGACGCTTTCGGCGTACTGTACTGGGAGCGACGTTACGAGGACATGATCGAGGTCGGCGAAGAACGGGTCTTCGATCGCCCGAACGAGATCCAGCTCTGGTACGGCATGGCCCGTGCCCACGCGGCGCTTGGTGAACACGAGCAGGCCATCTACAAGCTCACCAGCCAGGGCCTTCCACAACGGGCGAAGGTCGATTCGCGCCGTGCCAACGGCGTCGAAGCAATGGTAACGCTCGCGGATGCATACAACGAAACGGGCAACACCGAGCTCGCACACGAGTATGCGAGCTGGCTGGAATCGATATTTGCCCGGCTGAGTGACACCGGCGCAGGCGATTCATGGTGGCCGAACATGTACCGCGCCTGTTCCCTGTCGATATTGCAGCGCGACGACGAGGCGCTGGCAGCGCTCGACAGGATCAGGAACAGTGTCGGCATTGCCTGGTATCCCGCGCTGACCGACGCACCCTGCTTTCGCAGGTTTGCGGGCGAACCGCAATACCAGGAGGTCGTGCGACACTACGAGGATCGGCTGGAAATGCTGCGCGACAGGCTCGACGACACGCTGGCGCGATTCCAGCAGGAGGACGCGACGTCGCTAGAAGGCTCGTGAGATGCCGATCGTGAACGCGTACTCCATCTTGTGCACCTGTTCGGCCCACGGCATCTGCATGAAATTGGTGGAGACCTGGTAGGTATCGTCGAGCGCCCAGTCCAGGCCGATACCGACGTTGAGGTAGTTGTGTTTCACCAGCCGGTCGTGCTGGTACCAGAGCTCGGTATTGCGCGGCGTTGGGAAGTCGTCGGGGAACGTGAGCCCGCCGCCGTCCTTGAGCTGCGCGAAGACCCGTCCCGTCAGCCGCGGACCGAACTGGTAGCCGGCTACGGTGTTGACCTTCCAGTGGTTGATGCTGACGCCGAGCGTTTCCTCGACCAAGACGTACGCTACGTCTACACCGTAAAAAGCGTTGGACAGGCCCGGAAACCAGGTCACCGAGGTGCCGAGATCGAACTTCAGCAGCTGCTGGCCGACGGCCGCATGGCCGAAAAACGGGTACTCGTGGCTGGGGATGCCGAAGTAAAAATACGGTTCGATGACGAACTGGTCGTCGCGAGCCCGGTACTTCGCGCCGATGTGGAAGTCCTGGAAATCGCTGTTCCAGTTACCCTGGTCGACGTTCTCGATGAACGGCCGCGGTGGATCCAGCAGCAACGGGTCGTGTGGCCCGGGACCGCGGTAGCGTTTCCGTACGTAAGGGATGCCGGCAATCAGGGTCAACCGTTCCGTGACGTTGTACTCGACGTCGAAGTACAGCGTGTGCGTCTCGACCTTCCCTATCGGCAGCTCGCCGATGCTGCTTTCGAAACCGTCGACGGAAATGAACTGGTAGCTCAGGGAGACGTGGCCGTGACCGGCGCGCGATCCCGGCTCGGCGCCATGCGCCGCGAGGCCCGACAGCAGCAACACGGACGCGACCACCGCTCGACACATCGAGCGTTCGCGTGAGCGAGTAACCATGCCTGTGATTCAGATCAGCTGCGGGTTTTCAGCGTCTTGTGGATCGTCTTCAGAAACTTGAGCACGCTGTCTTCGTTCGACAGCGAACGCTGATAGAGCTCCCCGGCCTGGGAAATTTCCAGCGTTCCGTCCATGGCAACCGGAATGTACGTCGCCGCCGTTGTGGACATTTGCGACTCGACTGTGTTCCGCTCGCTGAAGTAGGCCAGCACGATGTCAATCTTGTGGTTCTCGAGCTCTGCGCCGATTTCGGACGGGTCGGACACGATGTGAATGTCGTGCCCGGCGGCGGCGAGCCGCTCGACCATCATCATTTCCGCTTCGGTATTCGCCACGACGAGAATGCTGCCGGGTAACGGCGCGGTGTATTCGCGAAACGCGACACCCTTGCCGACGCGGAACAGGCTTTCGCCGCATGCGAACGCGCTGCCAGTAACGAGGGTAATGAGCGCGCCGGCGGTGACTGCTAGTGCGTGTCTTTTCATCGGACCTTACCTCCAGGTCGTTTGAACGTTCCGGCCGGCTCCAGAGGCGAGGTAGCAGTCGGTCGGGCTTGTTTTGGCCGATTCTACCACATGCGGCCCGCGGCTCAGGACGCCTTCTGACCCTGCGCGCGCTCCGTGATGTAGTCGATAGCCGCGTCCAGCCGGGCCAGCGAGCGCTCCCGCCCCACGAGCTTTAGCGTAACGTCGATCGGCGGCGACACCGGGCCGCCCGTGACCGCAATCCTGAGCGGCTGGCCGATTTTGCCGATGTTGATGTCGAACGCATCGGCCGTGTCGTGAATCGCGTTATTGATCGCGGATTCGCTCCAGTCGTCCAGCGCCGCGAGTTTCTCCCGGACATCCTTTAGCGGCTCGAGAATGACCGGGCGCAAATGCTTTTTCGCCTGTTTCCCGTCGACTTCACAATCGTCTTCGTAGCAGTACCTCGCTTTTTCCGCCATCTCGCGCAGCGTTTGCGCCCGCTCGCGGTAGCCTTCGGCGACGTCGGCAGGGTCGGGCCCGTCGTCCGCGTCCAGTCCGATCGCGCCGAGCTGCTTCCCGAGCTCGTCGCCCAGCCGATCGGCCGGCGTGGCGATGATGTACTGCTGGTTCAGCCATAGGAGCTTTTCGGGGTTGAACTGTGACGCCGACTGGTTGACGTCGGCAATGTCGAACAGCGCCGTCATCTCGTCGACGCAAAAAATCTCCTGGTCCCCGTGCGACCAACCGAGACGCACGAGGTAGTTGAGCACCGCCTCGGGCAGATAGCCCTGTTCCCGATAGTCGCGGATATCGACCGCGCCGTGCCGCTTGGAGAGCTTCGCGCCGTCCGAACCGAGGATCATCGGCAGGTGCGCGAACGCCGGCGGCGCGACGCCCAGTGCCTCGAACATGTTGATCTGCCGCGGCGTATTGTTCAGGTGATCGTCACCGCGGATGACGTGCGTCACCTGCATGTCGTAGTCGTCGATGACGACCGTGAAGTTGTAGGTCGGCGAACCGTCCGAGCGCGCGATGATCAGGTCGTCGAGCTGTGCATTCTCGAACACGACCCTGCCGCGCACGAGGTCTTCGACGACGACTTCGCCGTCCAGCGGATTCCTGAAGCGGACGACCGGCTCGATGCCAGGCTTTGGTTCCTCGAGGTGCCGGCACCGTCCGTCGTAGCGGACGTGCTCGCCCGCCGCCTTTTGCGCTTCGCGCATCGCTTCGAGTTCTTCTTTCGAACAGTAGCAGCGGTAGGCTTTGCCCTCGTCCAGCCAGCGCTCGACGACGGCGTTGTACTGGTCCATGCGCTGCGACTGGTAGTAGGGACCCTCGTCGGCGTCGATGCCGAGCCAGGCCAGGCCGTCGAGAATGGCGTCGATGTGTTCGGGCTTCGAGCGCTCGCGATCGGTGTCTTCGATGCGCAGGATGAATTGCCCGCCGTGACGGCGCGCGTACAGCCAGCAAAAGAGTGCGGTACGGATGCTGCCGATGTGAAGGACGCCGGTGGGGCTGGGCGCAAAGCGGGTTCTTACCTTGGACATGCGGCGAAGCCTAGTGTTGTATTATCGAATCCACAAGCCTTGCGAGATCGATCGACAGGCAGGAGGCAATGGCAGGCGGATTCGCAAAAGACGGCGCGGTCCAGGAACAAATCGACGCGTCGATCGAGGATGCGGTCAAACGTGCGCGGCAGAATATTCCGCGGGGAGAAAGCCGCTCGCATTGCGGGGACTGCGGCGACGCGATCCCCGAGGCGCGACGCAAGGCCGTCACCGGCGTCCGGCTGTGTGTCAAATGCCAGTCCGAGCAAGACAAGGAACAGGCCGCGTTTGCCGGCTACAACCGGCGCGGAAGCAAGGACAGCCAGTTGCGCTAGGCCGATCGCAAACCCGTGTCAGAAGGTGTTTGGCTCCCATCGCAGCTCGAAGGTTTTTTCCTCGATTTCGAAATCGTAGATTTTTCCGGTGGACCCGTTGCTGACAACGGTCAGGAAACCAGGCTTCGTCGACGGAAGAATGAGATTGGCAAATTTCGGGAAATCGTCCTGACCCACGTACTCGACCCAGCTCGCACCGCCGTCACTGGTAATTGCCAGAATCGGAGTATTCGGTTGAGACCGCGCGATGCCGGATACCGATCTTTTCATAATCGCGTAGCCGGTGTCTTTCGAAACGAATAACGGATAGCCGAGAAAATCCATGCTCGTGTAACGGCGCGTTTGCGAATTCATGCAAATCGAGGCACCCGACCTGCGATCCTCGTCAGGGCACGCGTCCTTGCGCTGACGGACCTGCCACCATTCTCCGGACCAGCTCTCTCCGACGTGCGTATCCATGTCCAGGTCCCAGATGCTGGGGTTCGTCGTTGCGACGTGGAACTTCTTGAACGGGGCAATGGACGAGACCTTGAATCCCAGATCCAGTTTGGACACGGTCAGGGAATCGTAATTCATGTCGAATACTCGGCCATTTTCGATGAAGAAGTGTTGACCAGAGACATTGGCGAAACCGGCCTTTGAAATTTTTCTGCGCGTTCGATTTTCGAGCTTGGCGCGATCAGGCATGTTGACGACTTCGCCTTGTTGATCCAGCAGCAACCAATCGAGTCCGGGCAGGTATTGCATTACCGCACGCCAATCCGGAACACCTGAAATTGACCCGGAATACAGCGTGACGTTTGTATCGGTTTGCAAGTAAACGAATATTGTTCGATCGTCAGAGATTGCTGCTGCCGGAATCGACGTGAATGGATCGGGTGGTCGAACGCGACTCCAGCCAGCGCTGCCGCTTTCCCTGACAAAAATCGTTCCGAATTCGCCAGCCACTATTTCGTCGCCGTGTGAGTTTCGATCGTGAGAAAGCAGATTCAGGTCGGACTCCACCGCATCCAGCGTCCAATCACCAAACGCGTCTCTCCGCAGAATTGCGCCCGCCTTGGCCAGAACAACGACTTCATCCTCGTATTCGACGACTTCGTTGAATGCAGTGGGGTTTTGCACAACGCTCAGGTAGTTCGAAAATCGTTCCTCGGCAAAATCGTCTCTGTTCCAGCGTAGCGGGGCGTCGAGATTGGTCAGGTCCCGGGCGATGGCAGGATAACGGGCCCGCAGCAAATCCGGTCCGTCTTCGAAAGAGTCATTTCGCGCGAGAACCTCGCTGTACTGGTCGCCATCCGGCTTGGCATAGAAAAGGATCGTACCGAGATTGGTGAGTTGATTCGGCCTCACTTCGAAAGTGCCGAATGCCGGCGTCGCGGTTATCAGGTCCTGGTAATAGTATTCGCCAAATATATGGTACGAATACAAATCCGACAGGGAATACGTTCCGCTCTCGATGACTCCGATATACCTGGATGACGACACGCCGGGAATCAACGTCGGGGACTGCTCCGCATCGATTCGCTTGAACTGGTTCTCATCGCTTTCGAATACATCCTGCGGAGCGAGAGTCAGATGATTGACCGGGTAGGGAAATCCGCTTGCATCAACAACCTGCGCAATAACTGTTCCGTGTGCAGGCGGCACCGCATCGACCGATGCAGCATCCGGAACAAGAAAAACTTTAGAGGGAATACACGCTGATAAACTCGCAGCGAATATGCAGACGACCAGTGATGACGTATTTTTCAACGGACGCGCTCTTTCTTTTTGCGATTGATACTACCAGATGGCAGGTTCCGGAGGACAATTCACTGTGCGCCGATGGTGCAAATCGGCACACAAGTTCTTAGAATCGTGGGATTGTCAGGCAATTTACCAGTCTCTGATTTGGGTCATCCCGCAACACTGATAATTACGACTCTAGCGACGCTCGGGCTTTGCGCGGTTGCCAAAGGCGAATTCGTTCATGCGCCGCAACAACTTCAGCGCGACCAGGGTTATATCCTGTTGGACCTGAACCTGGAAAGAAAGGTGAGTGAGATCGTGATTGCATCCGTCTCTCGCCTGCGTTCTTCACGAAAGGTTCGATACTCCGGCGATATCGTGCTTGGTCCGTACGATCCGGGACGTCATCTTATATTGTTGCCGCTGCGCGAGGGGCAATACGGCTGGCGCCACACATCAATTCCGCATTTTGATCTGCCATATCGCGTGGACAAGAGCGACGACGAACGGTGGAGATTCACCGTCGAAGAAGATTCCATCAGCTACATCGGGCAGCTTGTCGTCCGCGAGGAACGGGGCTCGAACAGCGCATCAGTTAGCCTCGTAAACCGCATCGCGATGACAGGTGAGGAGATAGCCAGCGCTTTTCCAACCGAATTCGAACTGTATTCACTTCGCTATGGCGGAATACTTCGAGATGCTTTTTTCGAGGCCAATTACCCGGCCCGGGAACAAAGCCACTAGATCGAGATGACACTGAGAGTCAAAGCGGCAGTTCTGTCGGTATTCACACTGTTTTCGCATTGCCTTGCGGCGGACGCGCTGGATTTTTTTCAGCCCCGTGAAGTTTCGGCCGTCACTATTTCGCCGAATGGCACTCACATCGCGCTGGGCCGAAGCAGGGACGGCCATGCCGAAGTTGGGACCCTGAATGCCGAGACCGGTAATCGCTCGGTGGTGTTTTCGGGAGATCAG
>CALKYK010000321.1 GCA_938003715.1 uncultured Gammaproteobacteria bacterium | reverse complement strand
ATGGACACGCGATCGCTGGTGCGTGCGAATTCCGCCGAGGAGTACGCCGAGCTGCACTGGCGCATCGGCATCCCGCTGGCGACGGTCGTCCTGTCGATACTCGCTGTACCGCTCAGCCGCAGCCAGCCGCGCCAGGGACGTTACGGGCGCCTGGCGATCGGGCTGCTCGTGTTCATCATCTATTTCAACCTTATGAGCGCCGGCAAGGCCTGGCTCGAGCAGGGGTCGGTGCCTGCCGGGCTCGGGCTGTGGTGGGTGCACGCCCTGATGTTGGGCGCGGCGCTCGCAATGCTGGCCGCGCAGAACGGGCTGCACCGGCGGCTTCTCGGCTCGGGTTCTGCGCCGTGACGCTGCTCACGACCTACCTGATGCGTGCCATCCTGACCAGCACCTTGCTGGTGCTGCTGGTGTTGCTCGCACTTGCCGGCCTGTTCGAGTTCATCGGCCAGCTCGATTCCACGCAGGGCAATTACGGTGTCGCACAGGCGCTGCTCTTCGCACTCCTGCGACTGCCGCAGCTCAGTTTCGAAATGCTGCCGATCGCGGCGCTGATCGGCGCTTTGCTCGGACTGGGTACGCTGGCAAACAACAGCGAACTGGTCGTCATGCGGACGGCCGGACTGTCCGTCGCGCAGCTCGCCGGCATGGTCGCAGTCGGTGGTGTCGTGCTGACAGTGTTCACCGCGCTGGTCGGCGAGTTCATCGGTCCGCCGCTCGACTACTTTGCGCGAACGATGCGCGACGAGGCGCGTTTCGAGCAGGACGACCGGGCGAACGGCAACGCGGCGTGGGTCAAGGACGGCCCGGTGATACTGCACCTCGAACGCATCAATACCGAGTTCGAGTTCGGCGCCGTGTACATGTTTCGCTTCAACGAGGACCGCTCACTCGCGTCCATCGCGCGTGCCGAAAACGCGGGCATCGACGACTCGGAGCAGTGGGTGCTGGAAAACCTGCGCGAAACAAGGTTCGACGGCAACTCCGTCGACGTCGTCGAAGCACCGCGCGCGGTAGCGGAATTCGACGTGAATTCCGAACTCCTCGGAATCACGCTGGTGAAGCCGGTCAGCCTGTCGGCCCGCGGCCTGATGAGCTACATCTCGTACCTCAAGCGCAACGGTCTCGATGCACAGCGCTACGAGACCGAACTCTGGTCGCGCATCGCGCGCACGTCGACGGTCGTGATCATGCCGGTGCTTGCGCTGGCATTCGTGTTCGGCTCGCTTCGTTCTGCCGGCGCCGGCGGGCGCCTGATGATCGGGGTACTGATCGGGCTCGCGTACTTACAAGCCAGCGAAATGCTCGCGAACTCCGGCCAGGTGTTCAACCTGAACCCGGCCGTCGTCACCTGGCTGCCGTCGATTGCGCTGATGATGGTCACCGGGTTCGCGCTTTCGCGGGTCCGGTAGCTCGCCCGCTGCGGCGGGCCCCTGCAATCGGACCCGGCCTGGGCAAGTAATTGGGAGCCCGCCCCAGCGGGCGACTCTACGGTCGACAGATTCGACTACTGCCTCGGGTAGTAGCGGATTCGCGTTCCCGACAGCCGGTCGTGCCACGACAGCCCGTCGCGATCGACGAGCTGCCACCAGAATCCCAGGCCGGCCGGCAGCCACGACAGCAGCGCGGCGACGAAACGCAGGCTACACGCGACCACGCCTGGCCTGCCACCGTCCGGCATTTCGATGCGCAGACGCCATGACTGCATGCCGAGGGTACGGCCGTAGCGGGCCCAGAAGATCACGAAGAAAAGATACGCCGTGCCGAGCATCGCCAACCGGTACAGCGGATCGCCGACGGCTACGGATTCGCCGCCACGCACGGCGACAAACGGAACCGTGACGATCATCAGCAGTGCCGTGATCAGCAGACCGTCATAGAGCATTGCGCCGATACGCCGGGCGAAGCCGGCATTTTCAGAGTGCATCGACGAAGGATTCCATCCGCTTCCTGGTTGCGGCATCGGGCAGGGCGCCGATACCGGCGCCGGCGTTGTCCCGCATGTGATGCACCTTGCTGGCCGCGGGAATCACGCAGGTGACGGCCGGGTGACTGACGATGTACTTGAGGAAGAACTGGCCCCAGGATGCCGCGAACGATTGTGCCCAGTCGGGTACCGAACGCCCTCTCACGGCGCGAAACAGCGCGCCCGAGACGAATGGCCGGTTGATCAGTACCGCGATGCCCTGGTCCATCGCGAATGGCAGGAGTCGACGGTCCGCCTCGCGTTCACCGAGCGAATAATTGATCTGGATGAACTGCGGGTCCACCGATCGAATTGCCTGTTCCATTTCGTCGAGCGCGCTCGCGCGGTAATCAGTGATGCCGTTGTAGCGAATTTTCCCGTCCTGCTGCAGCTCGCGAATGGTCCCCCAGTGCACATCGAGATCGCGCAGGTTGTGAACCTGCATCAGGTCGATGACCTCGGTGCTCATCAGTTCCGCAGACTGCTGCATTTGCCTTGCGCCGGATTCCTTGCCGTTCGTCCAGACCTTTGTTGCGAGAAACAATGCGTCGCGATTGTCTTCGGCCTCGATGACCTCGCCGATGATGCGTTCGGAGCGAGCGTACATCGGTGACGAATCGATGACGCTGCCGCCGTGCTCGACGAGTGTTGCGACAATGTCGCGGCGGGTATCGAGCTCCTGGTCGGAGCCGGCAACGTCGAATACCTGCCAGGTGCCGAGGCCGATGACCGGCAGCGACTCGCCGGTTGCGGGAATCGGTTTCTTTATCATTTTTGTATCCTGACCGTAACCGGTCGACGACAGTGCCGCCAACGCAAACGCGCCCTTGACGAAATCCCGTCGATCGAGTGTCGAATGCTTCACGTTGCGGTCTCCTTCGGCATGGCGGATTCACGCCGGCGATATTCGCGCCCGATCCACAGCGCGAGCCAGGTCCATGCCAGCGCGATCGGAATGCAGACGGCGGCCACACCGGTCAGGCCGAGCCCACCAATGCCGCGAACGATCCAGGACGCGATCGCGTCCCAGGCGCGGTAAACCGCCGTTTCGATGAAATTCTTCGCCTTGTACTTCTCTTCCGGCGAGACGACCACGTACAGCATGTCCGTCGTCGGTTTCGTAAGGCCGAACGTAATCGAGCGGCGCAGGACCTGCAGCACCGCGATGACGATGAAGACGGGATGAATCGTCAGGGCGAGAAACAGTGCGACCGACGCGATCGGAAGAATCGCGAGCGTCCAGCCGACACCCGCACGTTTCACGACCTGCCTGACGATCAGCAATTGGCCAATAAAGGAGGTCGCATTGACCGCGGTGTCCAGGATTGCATAGATCTGCGTTTGTTTGTCGGTGCCCTCGAACGTCGTACTGACGAGATCCGCCACGTAAATGTAGGTCACGACTCCCAGAAAATTGGCGCAGGCGAGCGCAATCGCAATAGCACGAAAATACGGCGTCGTCAGCACGAATTTCAAGCCGGCCCACGCCGTGCCACCGAGCGGTTTGCTGCTTTCGACGGTTTTCGCGGCGTTGTCCCGCTCGTGCCGCACCTGCACCCAGTTCCGGAGTTTGAAAATGCAGAAAACGCCGAGGCTCAGCACGAACGCGGAAATCGGCAGGATGTTCTGGAAGCCGATGCGTGTAACGAGCAATGCCGTGAGGATTGGGCCGAGAATGGCGCCGGCGCTGCCGCCGGCCGAGATAACGCCGAACAGCCGGTGACTTTGCTCCTTGTCGTAGATGTCCGCCATGAAGCTCCAGAACACCGATACGACAAACAGGTTGAAAACCGAAAGCCAGACGAAGAAGACGCGGCTGGTCCAGGCAATGCTCAGGTCGTTGGCCAGCGAGTATGAGAACACGCCGAAGAAAGCGAGGATGTTCGCGACAAAGAACCAGTAGATCCATGGCAGGAACGTGCGGCGCGGATATTTCGACGCGATCCAGCCGAACACGGGCGTCGCCATCATCATCAGCACGAACGTGCCGGTAAAGAGCCATGGAATCGTTTGTACGCCGCTGACGATCGCCATCGCCTCGCGCACGGAACGCAGCATGAAATACGACGACAGGACGCAGAAAAAATACAGGAACGACCAGGCGACTGCCTGTAGCTCGTCGTGGCGTATGCCGAGTACGCCGTAGAGGAACCGATGGATGGCCGGCCGCTCGGCGGATTGTGGCTGCTCCATTCTGACTCTCACTTTGCCCGGTCGGCCGCGGCGGGATTTATTGTACTATCTCCCGGTCTGCGCCGATGCGCCGCCGCCAGCGCATCATACCGATAATAAAAAAGGAGAGGGTCTTGGAATACGTCGCGATCGTATCGGTTTTATTGCTACTGCAGGTTTTCTGGTTCGCGTTCCAGGTCGGCCAGGCGCGCGTCAGGCACGGCGTGAAGGCACCCGCAATGAGCGGACCGCCCGAGTTCGAACGTGCCAACAGGGCGCACCAGAATACCGTCGAGCAGCTCATCGTTTTCCTGCCGGCAATGTGGATGTTTGCCTACTTCGGTAATCCGTTCGTCGCCGCCGGATGCGGCGCCGTATTCCTCGTCGGCCGGCAGATTTACCGCACCAGCTACGTCAAGGATCCGTCGCAGCGCTCCGCCGGCTTCGGCATCGGCGCGCTTGCCACCGGGGTTGTCGTCATCGGCACGCTGGTCGTCGCAATCCGCGACCTGCTCTGACGGAACCAACAGGTGCCTCGTCTTGTCACTTTTGAGGAGCTCAGGGCACAACGACACACGCTCGGCCTCTACTGCCCGGACTGCGAGCGCTGGGGCGAGGCCGATCTCGAAGCGCTGATCGCTTCCGGTCGTGGTCGCCGGCGGCTCACCGAGGCGCGCTTTCGCTGTCGCGAATGTGGCGCGCAGGTGGAAAAACAGGTGCGGCCGCCGGTGCCGCAGATGGGCGGTGCGGTCGCCTGGATCTAGGGCTAACGCGGGGGCTGCCGATGCGACTCCTGAAGACGAGAATCTCCTTCTGGCGCTACCTCGGCGTACGCGCCGCCGCGCTCACCGTGCTGGTATTCGCGATCTGTCCCGTATCCCAGGCTCAGCGCGCGTTCGAAACGGACATCCTGCGCGACACGTTCGGCTACGACCGCTATTCCGAGAAATCGGTGAAGCTGTCGGACCTGAAACAGGGTTGCCGCATGCGCGACTGCATTCGATCAATCGACAAACCGAAGTACGTCGATGCGGCATATGCGAGCTTCGTCGCCGACGACGAACCCGTTCTGGCATTGGAATGGAATGGCGAGTACCGTGCGTGGCCGACGCGCATCATGGACCAGCACGAGATCGTCAATGACGTGATCGGCGGTGAGCCGATTGCGATCACCTGGTGCCCGCTTTGCGGCTCCGCGGTCGGCGTCAAGCGAACGGTGAACGGCGAAGTCACCGAATTCGGCGTGTCCGGGCTGCTGTACAACAGCGATCTCGTTTTCTACGACCGGACCACGAACACACTTTGGGACCAGATCGAGGCGAAAGGCATCGTCGGTCCCCTGACCGGGCACGCGCTGGAGCTGGTGCCGATCACGCTGACGACCTGGCGTACCTGGCGCATGGCGCATCCGCAAACGCAGGTGCTGAGCACGGATACCGGCTACTTTCGCGCCTATTCGCAGGATCCCTACGCGAGCTATCGCGAATCGGATCAGCTGATGTTCCCGGTCAAAAGCCGGAGCAGCAGGATCCGGCCCAAGTCCGTCGTGTATGGCTTCGATATCGATGGCGATAAGATTGCCTTTACGGAAGCGGTACTGCAGGCGGCAGCCACGGTCGATGCCGATCTCGATGGCCGAACCGTCACTGCCCGTTTAAGGGAGGACGGTTCGGTACGGGTGATCGACGGTGACAGTGAGCATGCACCGGTGCGGCTGTTCTGGTTCGCCTGGTACACGTTTCATCCCGACACCGAACTGGTGGAATAGCGTTTCAACAACCGGCTGCGCAGGATGCTGCGAATGCGCTTGCCTGCGCGTGGAGTAGAGAATGTCGAAAAAACTTCTGGCGGTCATATTGGCCGCAATCACGTTGCCTGCATTTGCCGAAGGCGGACGGCAAAAAGCCGAAATCATCGTGCCCGATGCGGCCCGTGAATCCTACGAGAACATGGGCTATGCACCTGCCGTCAAGGTCGGCGATACCATTTACGTATCCGGTGTGATCTCCGTGCTGCGCGGCGAGGGAAGCTACGAGGAGCGCTACGCGCTAGGCTTTCGGGACGCGCTGATGTGGATCGACGAAATATTGCGCGAAGCCGGCGCGAGCCTTGACGACGTCGTCGACATCACAACCTTTCACACCGATTTGCAACGCCAGCTGCAGACCGCAATCAGGGTCCGGATGGACGTCATGAACGCGCCGCACCCGGCGTGGACGGCCGTGGGCACCACGGCGCTCGCATCCCCGAACGGTGTCACGGAAATCAAGGTCGTTGCCGTCGTAGACTGACGTTTCCATCCTCCGCCGGACGAGAAAACAGATGCGTCGATTCGGGCCCCTGTTGACGATGCTGCTGGCAGCGACGCTCCCGGCCCAGGAGCGACAGTCGCTCGACGAACAGCTGCTCGGCGTCTGGAACATGGAACTCCGCGTCCTCCGCTCGCCGCTGATGGTCCAGTACCAGGAGGACGCCAACATCGCGATTACCGAGAAACTGGCGGACGGCAGCTATCGCGTCATGGCGCGCGTCACCAGCCGCCTCGTCGTGGACGAAGTGGGTCTGCTCGACCGCCCTGACTGTTACGACAAAAAGGAGTGCGTCGTCGACGACGCGACGGAAGGCCTGGGTCGTGTGATCGCGGGCAAGTTGCACATCGACTGGAGCGATCCGGGCTGGATCGACGACGTTTTCACGATCGGCGACCGGGTCATGGAGGGCGACGACGGCAACGGGCCGATCAAGCTGTACAAGGTGCGCGATATTGCGCCGGCGCAATGAGCTACGACTATTTTCTTTTCCGGCCCAGGAAATTCATTGCGGATCCGGCAACGATCGACGAAACGACGCTCGATCCATGGGGTGACCCGTCCGATGTCCGGCGCCTGGCACTGGATCGTATTCCAGGATTGCAATGGCCCGAAGATCGCGGCTGGGGCGCAATACCGGATGAATTTTTCGAGGTCTCGTACGGCGGCGGACTCATCGTCAGCGTGCGTACTTCGCATCGGCGCGACTCCAGGTCCCGCCTGGAGGCGGTCGCAAGAGCGCTGAACTGCATGGCCTTCGATACCCAGACCGGCGAGATTGTCTGGCAGCCTGCCGCCGGCGCTACGTGAGCCGGGCCGCTGGACTCACGGCGACACCAGTCCGAAGTTCGCCAGCAGCAGCCAGAGATACCCGTAGGTATTGAAGATGACGTGGGAAAATACCGCGATCCAGACGTTGCGCGTGGCGTAGGTGATCACGCCCCACATGATCGTGAAAATCAGGAAGTGCGCCCAGAAGAAAGGCGACGCGAGGTGAAACACGACGAACAGCAGGCTGTTGTACAGCACGGCCCACCAGCCGAAGCGATCCATGCGCGGTAACAGGAAGCCGCGGAAATAAATCGTTTGCATCGCCGATGCGGCACCGACCGCGACCATCAGCCAGACATAGTGGATGATCAGCGCCGTCGAATCGTCGGCCGGGTACTGCGGCGCACGGCCCGGATACAGTCCGGACGAGGGCGGCCACCAGGGCATCTTGTCCATCAGCGACATCGCCAATGCCCAGCGAAAGTGGCGACCAAACATGTAT
>CALKYK010000320.1 GCA_938003715.1 uncultured Gammaproteobacteria bacterium | reverse complement strand
CTGGAACGCGGCTGCGAAATCGGCCTCTACCCGTATGTCATCCCGTTTTCGGGTTCCGCAATGAGCCGCGAGCCATCGCTCGAGGCACATACCGTATCCGAAACGATTGCCGTGCCCGGCACCGGCATCGTGTGGCGCCAGCCGCAAAAAATCCTGCCCGTCGATCGCAAGGCGAGAAAGCTGATCCTGAGCGTCGAACGGCGGTTCGAGCATCGGCTTGACGCGCTGTCGCCGGCGCTCGGACACATTCCGTCACGCATCCGCTCGCTGGTCTGGATAGAGGCCGCGCTGCCGCTTTTGGCACACCACGGACTGCCGGTTGGCAAACCGGACCGGGTCACCGCGATGCTGGAGCGGTATCAGCGCGTGCAGCAGGCAGGCGCCGACGCACCGGACACCACTCTCACCGACAGCGCCGTGCCGCTGGCGGCCGGAGCCTGACATCAAGGCCCGCAAAAATAGTCTGCGCTGGCTTGCGGGCGTGCTTGTTGCGGTCGCCGTCGCGGCGGCGCTCGGCATACTGATCGCGGCGGACCTGACGCTGCCGGTGTACCTGCTCGGCAGTTCGATCGTGCTGATCGACGGCTTCGACATGGCCGCGCGACTGTACCTGCGACACAGCGCCGTGCGTCACGACGACTACGCCGACGAGCCGGCCGGCAAGCCGCTTCCGTTCGCGATTCTGCTCTCGATCCACAACATGGAGCAGGAACTCGACCAGCTGCAGGCCGACCTTGCCGACTATCGCTCCCGCGTCTGGATCATCGACGACGCCTCGACCGATGCGACCGTCGCGCGCCTGCGCGCGTCCGGCTGGCGCCACCTGGTCTGTGCCGAGAATCGCAAGAAGCCGGGCGCCATACGTGAACTGTTGAGGCAGCTGCCGCCTGAAATCCGCACCGTCCTCGTGATGGACCCGGACGTCCGCCTGCCGCGCAATCTCGCGGAGCGCATTCACCGATTCCAGCAGAGCGGCGCTGCGGCGCTGTGCCCGAAGCTGACGATACGCCCGGACGGCGCGCTCGCCGAACTGCAGCACATCGAATTCGGCCTGTCCTTTGATCTCGGCCGGCACAGCCTGAGCCCGCACACCGTTACATCGGGAATCGCCGTTTACGATCGGGATGCGCTCGAAGCGGCGATGCGCGAGCACAGCCTGTCCGTGTACGGCGAGGACCTCGAAAACGCGGTTTCCATCCTCGGGGCCGGCAAGGACATCGTTTACGACCCCGCACTGGTCGTCGAAACCGAAGGCAAACGCGAATTTGCCGGCTGGTTCTCGCAGCGCGTCGGCTGGTCGTTCAGCCTGCTGAAGATTTACGCGGAGCACTTCGGGGACGTACGGCGCATCCTGACCCGCTCGCCAATGGCGTTCTACCAGTTCGGCATCTACTTCGTCGTGCTGTGTCTCGTCCTGTGGCCGTTCAAGATACTGAGTATCGCGCTGTTGTCATACAGCGCACTGAACGGGATCGACGAACTGCTGGCGCTCGGCGTCATCGCCGATAACGCGCTGAATCACCCGGGACTGTTCGCGGCCAGTTACATCAAGTACACGCTGCTCGCCCTCGCCGCCTACGTGCTGGTCACGCCGGCCCGGCAGGTCCTGCGCGGTGTCGCGTTCATGCCTTTCTTTTTCCTGTACTGCGTGGCGCTGGTCATCCCGACCAGCGTCGGCTACCTGAACTGGATCGCCCTGCGGCTGACCGGACGCCGCATCTACAACGATCATTATGACGACAACCCGGTACTCGGACGGAACCGTAGCTATGTTTGAAGCCGCAGAATCTCTCGCGAACTACTGGGAACAGCGCGCCGCCCGCTACGCGCGCGAACGCGACGGGCTGGCGGCCGTCTGCTCGTTCGGCATGCCGCAGTTCTACAACCGCGCCATCGATACCTGCCAGCGCCGCGCGCTCAAGCCGTGGCTCGAGCAACTGGCCGACGCCGACGTGCTCGAAGTCGGTGCCGGCGTCGGCCGCTGGACCGAACGGCTCGCGGCGCAGGGCAACCGGGTCATGTCCATCGATCTCAGCCCGACCATGGCGGCAGAAGCCCGACGACGGCTCGAACGGTGCGGACTCGAAGCAGACATCCGCGTTGCGGACGTGACGGAGTTCGACACGTCGCGCCGCTTCGACGCGATCCTGAGCGTCACGGTGCTGCAGCACGTTACGGACGAGGCTCAGTTCGACGAGGTATTCGCAAGACTTGCCGGCCTGCTCCGGCCGGGCGGGCGCATGCTGCTGCTCGAGGTCGCACCAACGGGCGACACGGCCCGCTGCGACAGCCCGATCTTCCGCGCCCGGCCCCTCGCCCGCTACCGCGCCGCACTCGAACGAGCAGGCTGCCGGGTCGAGACGGTCGGCGGCGTCGATCCGATGCCGTTCAAGACCTGGGTACTGCCGTGGCTGCGCCGCGTGCCGCGGCCACTCGCCGTCATTCTTGCAGCCATTGCCACCGCAGCATCGCTGCCGCTCGACCTGCTGCTTGCCGATCGGCTGGTT
>CALKYK010000319.1 GCA_938003715.1 uncultured Gammaproteobacteria bacterium | reverse complement strand
TGGATCAATGCCGACTACGAACTGTACGACGCGCTGGCGCAGCAGCTGCACGATCACGGCATCCTGGTCGAACCCGACTCGCGCGAACCATGGTTCATGTGCGAGGCTCATGATATGGAATGCCTCGGCGAAACGCTGGACAAATTCGAGAGCGCATTGGACATTACTTTGCAAAAAATGCCGGCGGAATCAGCGCTTGCCCGCTCCGGATAGCCGGCATCCATCGTTGCACCGGGGGGACCTGTCCAGTCGATGAAAACCTATGACGCGATCGTCGTCGGCGCAGGCCACAACGGCCTGACCAACGCCGCGTACCTGGCCAAGTCCGGGCTCGATGTGCTGTGCGTCGAGAAAAACGAGTACATCGGCGGCGCCTCGGTCAGCCGCAACCTGTACAAGGACTGGATCTACTCCAACTGTTCGTACGTGTGCAGTCTGCTCCGGCCCGAGATCTACCGCGACCTGGACCTGGCGCGGCACGGGCTGCAGGTCACGCCCTACGGCGGCGGCACCGTGTTCATGGAGAACGGAGACTACCTCGGCAATTATCCTGACCACGAAGTCCACTACCGCGAATACGCACGCTTTTCCAAAGCCGATGCGGACGCCTACGAACGCTACTCCGCGGACACGATGCGCCAGTGCCGCTTCATCCGCGATTTCCTGCTGCGCACGCCGCCGGATCCGACCTCGTTCAAACCGAAGGACTTGAAAGAGCTCGCGCACCTCGGCGCGCGCTTCTTCGAAATGGGCGAGCAGCGCATGTACGACACGATCCGCTTCTGGACCATGAGCGTAGCCGAGTACCTGGACGAGTACTTCGAGACCGACGTCATCAAGGCAGCGCTGTCCGGCAGCGGCATCATCGGCACGGCGCTCGGCATCCACTCGCCCGGCACCGCCTACGTGCTGCTGCACCACTACATGGGCGAAGTGGACGGCAACATGGGCGCATGGGGCTATGCGCGCGGCGGCATGGGCGCCGTCGCCAACTCGCTGGCCGGCGCGTTCCAGTCCTACGGCGGCGAACTGCGCACCGACGCGGGCGTCGAGCAAATCACGGTCAAGGGCGGCAAGGTGACCGGCGTGGCGCTCAGCAGCGGCGAGGAGATTCGCGCGCGCATCGTCGTCTCTGCGATGGACGTCAAGCGCACGTTCCTCAAGTGCATGGACAAAAACGATCTCGACGAGGACTTTTACCATCGCGTGAAGCACTTCAAGATCCGCGGCTCGTCCGGGAAGCTGAACATCGCGCTTGACGGAATGCCGACGTTCCCGGCGCTGCCGAAGGACAGCCCGCTGCTCGATGGCGACATGCACTTTATCGACTCGATGGAGCGCATGGAACGTGCCTACGACGACTGGAAGGCCGGCACCTGGTCGAAGGACCCGTACGTCGACATGGTGATCCCGACCGTCTGCGACCCGACGATGGCGCCGCCCGGCAAGCACTTCATGAGCTGCTTCGTGCAGTACTGCCCTGCACAGATCGAGGGCCGCGACTGGACCGACGAGGAACGCGACCAGTTCGGGCAGACTGTCATCGACCAGATCAGCGAGTACAGCCCCGACTTCAAGGATCTGATCCTGCACGTCGAAGGCCGCACGCCGAAGGAGATCGACAACGAGGCAGGCCTCACCGAGGGCAATATCTTCCACGGAGAGCTGACGATGGACCAGCTCCTTTTCAACCGGCCGATCCCGGGTTACGCGCAGTACCGCGGCCCGGTCGGCGGCCTCTACATGTGCGGATCGAGCACGCATCCCGGCGGTGGCGTGATGGCGGCCCCCGGCTGCAACGCCGCACGCGAGATCCTCGCCGACCTGAAACGTCCGGACATCACGCCGGTCAACTTCGGGGACGACTGATGGCCGAACGATACGATGCCATCGTCGTCGGTGCCGGACACAACGGACTGGTCTGCGCCGCGCTGCTCGCGAAGGGCGGCAAGAAAGTGCTGGTGCTCGAAGCGAACGAGCGCGTGGGCGGCGCCGCGGTCACCCGCGAATTCGCCGACGGCTACTCCGTCTCGTCCTGCGCGCACCTCCTCTACCAGCTGCAGCCGCAGGTGGAGAAGGACCTCGGGCTGAAGCCCGCGCTCGTGGCCAGCGGGTTGCACACCGTCGCGCTTGCGAAGGACGGCAAGCACGTGCGCATCGTCGGCAACGAGGTCTCGGGCGCCGGTCAGGACGACGCCGACAGCTATCGTCGCTTCCACGCCCGAATGTGTCGCTACGCCGACCTGCTGAAAACCTATGTCAACCAGACGCCGCCGCGGCTCGGACGGGACGCGCCGAAAGGCGACATGCTGACCCTCGCCCGGCTCGGCTTCGACCTGCGCCGCCTCGGCCGGACCGAGATGCGCGAGTTCCTGCGCCTGATTGGCATGAACATCTACGACGAGGTCGTCGAGCGCTTCGGCAGCCAGCTCCTTCGCGGCGCGATCAGCCTCGATGCAGTCACCGGCACGCACCTCGGCCCGCGTTCGCCGAACACGATCCTGACCTACCTGTACCGGCTGGCCGGCAGGCACGCGGAACTCTGCCAGCCGGCGGGCGGCATGGGCGGCATCGCCGAGGCGCTTGCGGAGCGGGCGCGAAGTTTCGGCGCGGTGATTCGCACCGGCATGCCGGTGCGCCGCATCGTGGTCGAAAACGGGCGCGCGGCCGGCGTCGAGTGCGAGAACGGTGATGCGTTCTCGAGCTGGCTGGTCGTGTCGAACGCCGATCCGAAAACGACGATCATGAAGCTGGTCGGCACGCGGCACGTCGAAACCGGCTTCACCCACCGTATCCATCACCTGCGCATGCGCGGCAACGTCGCGAAGCTGCACCTGGCGCTGGACGGACTGCCGTCGATGAGTGGCGTGGACAAGCGCGAGTACGGCGACCGGTTCATCATCGCGCCGGACGAAAACTACGTCGAGCGCGCGTTCAACCACGCGAAGTACGGCGAGACGTCGGCGTCGCCGGTGTTCGAAATCACGTTCCCGAGTTTTCGCGATACGAGTCTCGCGCCGACCGGCAAGCACGTCATGTCGGCGATCGTGCAGTACGCGCCGTACGCGCTGCGCGAGGGTTGGAGCGAGAAGTCGAAGAAGGCATTCATCGACACCTGCATGCAGGTAATGGCCGACTACCTGCCGGATCTCGCCGGACGCGTCACCGCGACCGAGCTGCTGACGCCTGCCGACATCGAGTCGCAGTTCCACGTCACCGGCGGGCACTGGCACCACGGCGAGCTCGCGCTCGATGCGTTCCTGTTCACGCGGCCGGTGGGCGGCGCGGCGCAGTACGCGATGCCGCTGGACGGCCTGTACCTGTGCGGCGCAGGCGCACACCCGGGCGGCGGCGTCAGCGGCGCGGCCGGCCGCAATGCCGCGCGGCAGATTCTGAAACGGGAGAAGAGCGTATGAGCGTGCAGGAAGTCGAGCAGGGTCGCCTCCGTTCGCCGTTCTATCCGCGCCAGTCCGAACTGGACCGGCTCAATCTCTGGCACGAGTGGAAGGGATTCTCGAGCGCAGACGGTTTTTTCGATACCGGTCTCGAGTACTTCTCCGTGCGCAATTCCACCGGCGTGTTCGACATCTCGCCGATGACGAAGTACCGCATCACCGGGCCCGACAGCCTGGACTTCATCGATCGTCTCGTCACCCGCGACATGCAGAAGATCCGCCCGGGGCGGGTCGCGTACGCGGCCTGGTGCGACGACCAGGGGCAGGTGATCGACGACGGCACGATTTTCCACCTGCGCGAGGGCGAGTATCGGCTGTGCTCGCAGGAGCGTCACATGTCGTGGTTCCGCGCGGCGGCGATCGGCATGGACGTCGACATCGCCGACGAAACGCTCGACATTGCGGCGCTCGCCGTGCAGGGGCCGACCTCGTACAGCATCCTGCGCCAGCTCGACATACCGGGGCTGGACGAACTGAAACCCTTCGGCCTCCTGCACGCGGACTTCGAAGGCAGCGAGCTCATGGTGTCGCGCACCGGCTTCACCGGCGATCTCGGCTACGAGATCTGGATCGAAACGAAGCAGGCGGTGCCACTGTGGGACGCGCTGTTCGAGGCCGGACGGCTGTACGGCATCCGCGCCATCGGCACCGCCGCGCTGGACCTCGCGCGCATCGAGGCGGGATTCATCCAGGCCTACTCCGACTTCCTGCCGGCCAACGCCACGGTGCGCCCGGGACGCTCGCGTTCGCCGCTCGAGCTCGGACTGGACTGGCTGGTCGATTTCAAAAAGCCGGTGTTCAACGGCCGCCGCGCGCTGGCCAAGGAAAAGCGGCGCGGCTCCACCTGGCGGCTCGTGAAACTCGACATCGAGGGCAACAAGCCCGCGCATCACTCTTATATATATCCGGCCCCGAGCGGACAGAAGGAAGTCGGATTCATCACCTCGGCCGCGTGGTCGCCGGTGTGCAAGCAGAACATCGCGCTCGGCAGCGTGCGCACGCCGCACGGAAAGCCGGGCGACCGCCTGTGGGTGGAGATCTACTACCAGCGCGAAATGCACTGGTCCCGGGTGATGGCGGAGGCCACCGTCGTCGAACAGCCGTTCTGGAATCCGGCTCGCCGGCGCGCGACGCCACCGGGGCCGTACTGACCGGCAAACCCGCCCGGCGCCGCGCGCATGCACGAACTGGACCCGCTGCTCCGTCCCCGTTCCGTCGCCGTGGTCGGCGCGTCGCCGCGCAAGGACTCGATGGGCGAATGGGCGCTGAAGAACCTCGAGCGCGGCGGCTTTCCGGGCCCGGTGTATGCCGTCAATCCCGGCCACGACGAGGTGCGCGGCCTGCGCTGCTATCCCGATCTCGACGCGTTGCCCGAAACGCCGGACCTCGTGATCTTCGCCGTCGCCGACCGGCGCGTCGAGGCAGTGCTTGACGCGGCGATCGAGCGCGGCGTGCCTGCCGCCGTGATCATGTCGTCGTTGTGCGTCGACGATGACGATTCACCGCCGCTGAAAGAACGCGTGCGCGACAAGATTGCCCGCGCGGGCATGCTGGTCTGCGGCGCGAATGGCATGGGCTTCTACAACGTGCGCGATCACGCGTGGGCCTGCGGCTTCGACAGCAGCGATCACGACGCGCCCGGCTGCATGAGCCTGATCAGTCATTCGGGATCCGGGATGTCGGGCCTCATCGACAGCGACCAAAGAATTCGCGTCAACGTCGCGGTCTCGACCGGCAACGAGATCGGCGTGACGATGGACCGCTACCTCGACTTCGTATTGGAGCTGCCGGAAACCCGGGTTGTCGGCCTGTTCGTCGAAACGGCGCGCGATCCGGGCGGCTTCCGCGCTGCGCTCTGCAAGGCGCGCGACAGGAAGATCCCGGTCGTGGCACTGAAGGTCGGCCGGTCGAAGCATTCGGCCGAACTGGCCGTTTCGCATTCGGGCGCGATCGCCGGCGACGATGCAACCTACGAGGCGCTGTTCGAGCACTACGGCGTTACGCGGGTGCGGGACATGGACGAGATGGCGACCGCGATGATCCTGTTCGCGTACTGCAGCCCGCTCGGGCCGGGTTCGCTCGCCGCGCTGCACGACTCCGGCGGCGAGCGACAGCTCCTGATCGATCTTGCCGAACAGGAAGGCGTGCCGCTGACCGAGCTTCAGCCCGACACCGTCGCGGCGCTCGAAGCGGTCATCGATCCCGAGCTGCCGGCGGTCAATCCTCTGGATGCCTGGAGCCGTGGCGGTCCGGGCTACGTCGAAACCATGACCGAATGCCTGAGGCTTTTGCTCGCGGATCCCGGCACCGCGATGGCCGGCCTGATGCATGACCGCGCGCCGGGCGGGCTCGTCTACCCGATGTACGTCGACTACATCGACGGCGCGACGGCCGCGATCGACAAACCGGTCGCGCTGGTTGCCGCCCGCCAGGGGACCGGCGCCGATCCGCTGGCCGTCGCGACCACCGAGCGCGGCTACCCGGTGCTCGACGGCGTGATTCCTTTCCTGCGCGGCGTGCGCGGCCTGATGCGCTACCGCGACTACCTCGCGCGAAACGACGGCGCGCCGCCGCAGGCCCCGGCGAAAGCGGTCCGCACCTGGTCGGACCGGCTGGCAGGCGGCACCGCGCCCGGCGAGGCCGAAGCACTCGCCATGCTCGGCGATTTCGGCATCGGCACGGTGGGCCACCGGACCGCCGCGGACGAGGACGAAGTCGTCGCAGCCGCCGGTGAACTCGGATTCCCGCTCGCGCTGAAAACCGCGGCGCCCGGCATAATGCACAAGACGGATGCCGGCGGCGTGGTGCTTGGCATCGAGAACGAGGCGGCGCTGCGCCCGGCCTATCGCGACCTGGCGTCGCGGCTGGGCCCGCGGGTGCTGCTGGCCACGATGGCGCCAGGCGGCGTCGAAATGCTGCTCGGCTGCCGGCGCGACCCGCAGTTCGGACCGCTGGTGATCCTTGGGTTCGGTGGCGTCCTGGCCGAAACGCTCGGCGACGTCGCGTTCGCGCTGCCGCCGTTTACCGCGGAGCACGCGCGGCGCAAGATTGCAGATCTCCGCCTGCGGCCGCTGCTCGACGGCGTGCGCCGGCGGCCGCCGGCCGACGTCGACGCGTTCTGCAATGCCGCGGCGCGTTTTTCGGCGATGGTCGCGTCGCTTTCGGGCGTCATCGACGAGATCGACGTGAATCCGCTGATCGTTGCAGGTGAAGGATGTATCGCCGTGGACGGCCTGGTCGTCCCGGCACGCAAGGTGAGGTAAAGACCATGACTATCGAAACACTGTCCGGAACAAGCTACGGCCAGCGGCAGGAGGCGGCGGCCCGCCGAGGCGCGGCGCTAGAAACGCGGCTGTTCATCGGCGGCAAGTACCGGGACGCCGCCGGCGGCGGCCGTTTCGAAACGATCAACCCGGCCACCGGCGAAGTGCTCGCATCGGTGTCCATGGCCAGCGATGCCGACGTCGATGCGGCCGTCGCGGAAGCGCGGCGCTCTTTCCGCGACGGGCGCTGGTCGAAGCTTGCGCCGCGCGAGCGCATGGAGATCCTGTATCGCTACTGCTCGGTCATCGAGGACAACGCCGAGCAGCTCGCGCTGCTCGATACGCTGGACATGGGCAAGCCGATCAACGACATGCTGTCCGTAGACCTGCCCGCGGTGGTCGAGACGATTCGCTTCATGGCCGAGTACATCGACAAGATGGAAGGTAGCGTGACGAACACCGAGGCCGACGTGATGCATTTCGTGCTGCGCGAACCGCTCGGCGTCGTCGGCGCGATCTCGCCGTGGAATTACCCGCTGCTGATGGCCGTGTGGAAAGTCGCGCCGGCGCTCGCGGCCGGAAACAGCGTGGTGCTGAAACCGGCCGAGCAGGCGCCGCTGTCGTGCCTGCGCCTCGCGGAGCTGTTCGTCGAGGCGGGTGGACCCGACGGCGTGTTCAACGTCGTCAATGGCCCGGGAGAGATCACCGGACGTGCCCTCGCGCTGCACAACGACGTCGACAAGATCACGTTTACCGGCTCGACCGAGGTCGGCAAGCTGATCATGCAGTACGCCGGGCAGTCGAACATGAAACGCGTGTCGCTGGAATGCGGCGGCAAGACGCCGCAGGTATTCATGGCCGACACCGAGAACCTGTCGCGCGCGGTCGCGGCGGCCTACAACGGCATCTACGCGAACATGGGCGAGGTCTGCAATGCCGGCTCGCGCCTGCTCGTCGAAAAGCCGATTTACGAGGAGTTCCTGTCGCGTTTCGTCGAGGAAGGGAAGGAAGCGTACGTGCCCGGAGACCCCCTGGACCCGGCCACCAACCTCGGGCCGCTGGTCACGCGCGAAGCGCAGCAGCGAGTGCTCGGTTTCATCGAGTCGGGGAAGAAGGAAGGCGCGAAGCTCGTCTTCGGCGGCGACGTGCCGTCACTGAAGGGCGCCTACGTCAACCCGACGCTGTTCGCGGACGTCGACAATCACATGACGATCGCGCAGCAGGAGATCTTCGGCCCCGTTGCGTCGGTCATTCCCTTCGACGGCGTCGACGAGGCGATCCGCATCGCGAACGACACGATTTACGGCCTTGCCGCCGGCATCTGGACGCGCGACCTGAATCGCGCGCATCGCCTGATCCGCGAGATACAGGCAGGCGTCATCTGGGTCAACTGTTTCGATGAAGGCGACATGACGCAGCCGTTCGGCGGCTACAAGCAGTCAGGACATGCCCGCGACAAGTGCATCGACAGCCTGCTTTCGTACACGCAGACGAAATCGGCGTGGCTGCGCCTGGACGGATGAGCGCGCGATGATCACGGTCTATTCGGACGACCACAAACTGCACAGCAAGCTGCTCGATCCGCGCGGCAACAACTGGAGACCGAGCGCAGAGTGCCCGGAGCGCGCCAACAACGTGATCGCAGCGATCCGAGATCACGACTTCGGCGAGGTCTGCGAGCCGTCGGTCTTCGCGATGGACAGGCTTACCCGCATACACGACGCCGACTACATTGCGTTCCTGGAAAACGTATGGGAAGAATGGGAGGCGTCGGACGAAGAGGGCAGCAACGCGCGCCCCGACACGTTCGTCGGCGGCGGGATGCGTCGCGTTGCTACCGACACTATCGTCGGCAAGCTCGGCCGCTATTCCTTCGACGCGACGTCGCCGTTCGTCGCGGGCAGCTGGCAGGCGATTCGCTCTTCTGCGAACGTCGCTCTGACGGCGGCCGAGCTGGTCCGAGGCGAACAGCGCGTGGCTTTCGCCGCGTGCCGGCCGCCGGGCCACCACGCTACGGCGGACTACTGCGGCGGTTACTGCTACCTGAACAACAATTCGCTGGCGGCGCAGTCGCTATTGGACGGCGGCGCGGACCGGGTGGCCATCCTAGACGTCGACTATCACCACGGCAACGGCACGCAGAGCATCTTCTACCGGCGCAACGACGTGCTCACGATCTCGCTGCACGCGGATCCACGCGTCGAGTACCCGTTCTTTCTCGGTTACGCCGACGAGACGGGAGAGGGCAAAGGGCACGGATTCAACGCGAACTACCCGCTGCCGTTCGGCACCGGCTGGAACAGCTACCGCGCGGCACTCGACGACGCGCTGCTGGAAATCCGGCGCTTCTCGCCGGACGCGCTCGTCGTTGCGCTTGGGCTCGACACCTATGTCGGCGATCCGACCACCTATTTCGCGATCGAGAGCGAGGATTTCATCCGCATGGGTGCGGCGATCGGCGCGCTCGGGCTGAAGACCGTCGTGGTGCTGGAGGGCGGCTACTCGGTCGAGTACATCGGCGCCAATACGGTGAATTTCCTGTCCGGCCTGGAAGGCCGCTGACGCGGCTCAGGCGCTTTCGGCAAACGGACGGTTCCGGCCGCGTCGTTCCGGGTACGCGACCGGTTCGTAAGCCTTGCACCAGTCGGCAAACGCATCCGGGTCGAGCGGCTTGCTGATGAAGTAACCCTGCGCCTGCTCACAGCCGGCGTCGCTCAGCCTCCGCAGCGTGTCCTCGTTCTCGACGCCTTCCGCGATGACGTCCAGTTGCATGTTGTGTGCGAGGTCGACGATCGTGTGCACAATGGCGAGGTTCTGTTCCTCCTCGACCAGCTTCATGATGAACGACTTGTCGATCTTCAGTTCGTGGAGCGGCATGTGCTTGAGCTGCGCGAGCGATGAGTGACCGGTGCCGAAGTCGTCGACCGAAATGCGCACGCCGATGTCGCGCAGGGCTTCGAGGATGGACACCGCCTGGTCCAGATCCTGCATCACCCTGTTCTCGGTGATCTCGAGCGTCAGCCTTCCCGGAGGCAGGTCGTGCTGCACGACGAGCTGCTGCACGAAGTGCGGCAGGTATTCGTCCTGCAGGTCGCGCGCCGACAGGTTGACGGCGACCGGGACCTCGAGGCCCTGGTCGAGCCACTGCCGGCAGTAGGCGACCGAGCGGGCGAGCACGTAGCGCGTCAGGTGCACGATGGTACCGGCCTGCTCGGCGGCCGGTATGAATTCGTCGGGCGGCAGGAAGCCGAACTCCGGGTGCTCCCAGCGCACGAGCGACTCGGCGCCGCACAGCGTTCCGTCCGGCAGCGAGATCTTGGGCTGGAAATGCAACAGCACCTCTTCCCGGTGAAGCGCGCTGCGCAGGTCGTTGACGATACGCAGCTGCCGGACATAGTAGTCCTGTCGTCCGGCTTGGAATACGACGATGCGTTCTCCCCGTGCGGCCGCCTCGGTGCGCGCGATGGACGCGCTGCGAATCAGTTCCGGGGCGGTGTCGCCGTGCGCCGGGCAGGACGCGATGCCGATCTCGGTCTGCAGCGTGATGTTGATCTTCTCCAGCGTAACGCCGGCGGCAAGGATGTCGTCGATGCGTTCGGCGACGATGTGCGCCGTGTGCACGTCGGCGTCGTTCAGTATCAGCAGGAACTCGCCGGTGCCGACGTACCCCAGCGTTTCGCCGGCGCGAAGGTTCACCAGCAGCGAGCGCGCCGCCTGCGCGAGTACTTCATCGCGCGCGTTCAGACCAAGGACCGAGGAGATCGAATCGAGCCTCCGCAATTTGATCGCGAGCACGCAGACGTGCGCCTGGTCACCGGTGCGCAGCGCCAGCGCCTCGTTCAGGCATTTCGCGACACCGTCGCGGTTCGGCAGGTTTGTCACCGAATCGTGAGTCGCCTGGTGCGAGATCCTCGCCTCACGTTCGGATATTGCGGTGCGCATCGCGTTGAAGCTCGCCGCGAGTTCGCCGAACTCGTCGTCGGACCCGACCTCGACCGCGCTCAGGTAGTCACCCGAGCTGATGCGTCGCGATGCGGCGGTCAGGATCTGCACCGGCTTCGCGATACCGCCGGACACGTAGGCGGCGCCGACGGCGCCGCACAGCAGCAACGCGACGCTGAACAGGATCAGTTTTTCGCGCGCGGCATCGTAGGCCTGCATCGATTCCTGCAGCGATCGCTGCAGCACCACGTGCACCGGACTGTCACGGTCGACGAACGGCACCTGCAGGGTGAGCCAGTCGCCGGCGTCCGCGGCGACGACGTAAACCGCCTGCAAGCCTTCGTCGAAACGTGCCAGCTCCGCGGGTGCGAGCGGTTCGTTGCGCGCCAGCAGCCGATGTCCTGACGGGTCCGCCGCGGCGATCGTCACGTCGAGGCCGGTCAGTCCGTTGAGCCGGTTCGCCAGCGCGTCGTCGATACGAAATCCGAGCACGACGTAGCCGACTTCCGTCGGCGCCATCAGCGGTACGGCGATCGCGTGATAGGTCGCGTCGCCAATCGTCAGTGTCGAGCGTCGGTTTCCCGACTGATCGGCGAGCTGCACGAGTTCGCTGCTTGCGGCCTCGCCGTCATCGACCGTGCTGGCGATCAGCGCGCCGTCGATATCGAGGATCAGGCCGGCGTCGGCGTTGATGCGCCGGATATGGTTATTCAGGACCGAGTTGATCGTTGCCGTGTCGCCCGTCGCGACAGCCTGCTTCAGCCCGAAATCGCCGGCGAGCACGTCGATGCTGGTACGCAGCTGCTCGTCGCGGGCGGCGAGAAACTCGTCGACGACGGTGCCGCCGATCGACAGGGCGCTGCGTGCACGGCGTTCGACGTCCGATTCTACGGTGCGCATGACGGCGTACAGCGTGATCAGCTGCGCACAGACCAGCGGTCCGATCGCGAGGATCGTGAGCTTGGCGAAAAAACTTAACTTTTTCTGCACGTGCGCCGGCCTCAAGCGAGAAGCTTTCCTGCCGTTAAACATTTCAACCGATGTTAGGTGCTGGATCGTGAAGATGGTGTGCCGCAGTTCACGATTAGCTTTCGGAACAAAAACTTACGCATTGCAGGCGCGGACCCGGATGAGCCAATTGTTTTTGCCCGCAAAACAAAGCTTGCGCAAGACGCGCTGGCTGCCCGTGTTCGCTGTCGCGCTCACGGTGACGGCACACCCGGCGCCATTGACCGTAACGGTCCTCGACCGTGACGGAGACCCGGTCCCCGACGTCGCGGTCTACGTCGGCGCGCAGAGCGGCATCGCAAAACCGGGTCCCGAACGCAAGGTGATGGACCAGCAGCACGGCCGCTTCGTGCCGCATTTCCTGGTCGTCGCGACGGGCGACGAGGTGCACTTTCCGAACAGCGACCCGATCGCGCATCACGTCTATTCGTTCTCGCGGCCGAACGACTTCATGCTGCCGCTGTACAAGGGCAACGCACACCCGCCGGTGACGTTCGAGCACGCCGGCGTCGTGACGGTCGGCTGCAACATTCATGACCGCATGCTCGGCTTCATCCTGGTCGTCGATTCGGCCGTCTACGGCAAGACGAATGCCGACGGTAAAGTCACGCTCGATCCGGGTGACGTCAGTCGTGTCGACGTCAGCATCTGGAGCCCGCGCATCAGGCCAAAAAACGAAACGCTGACGCAGACCGTCGATGCCGGCGGCGTCGCGTCGCTGACATTCGAATTGACGGGTCGGCTGCGGCCTTCCCGGGATCACGACGATGGGGGACTGACATGGTCAGACTACTGAATTACTGTCTCTTTGCCGCAACGATCGCCCCGCTCATGGCGATCGCACAGGACGACGCACCGGGCCGCCAGCAGTTCACCGCGGGCGTCGAGCTCGGCTACCTGCATACCTCCGGCTACGATTCCTGGACCGGCGGTTCCGCGTCAATGGGCAAGCTGCGGCACGACGAGGGAGACGGCGGCATCACGCTGAGCCGCGCCTTTTTCGATTACACGTCGCTGCTGACCGACACGATCGACGCGCACGTCGCGGTCGAGCTGTACGACGACGACTTCGGCGAAAGCGCCGATTTCACCGAGGCGTACGTCGAGTGGCGGCCGCTGCCGCGTTCGGCGAACCGCTACCGCCTGAAGGTCGGCGCCTTCTACCCGCGCATTTCCCTCGAGAACACCGAGCCAGGCTGGAGCAGTCCCTACACGCTGAATTCGTCGGCGATCAATACCTGGGTCGCGGAAGAGTTGCGCACGTTTGGTGCCGAGCTCGGCGTGACGCGACGGCCGCGCTCGCTAGCGGGAGCGCACCAGTTCGGATTGCACGTCGCGGCGTTCTACGGCAGTGACCCGGCAGGGACGCTGATCGCGTGGAAAGGCTGGTCGCTGCACGACCGCCAGACCCGCTTCGGCGACGACGTGCCGCTGCCGACGCTGCCACAGCTGCAGCCGGGTGGCCTGTTCGAAGGCAACGATCCGTACGTGGAGCCGTTCGTCGAAGTCGACGATCGCCCGGGCTACTACGTCAGCGGCGAATGGCGCTACACGGATCGCGTGCTGGTCCGTGCGATGCACTATGACAATCGTGCCGATCCGACAGTCGTCGAAAACGGGCAGTACGGCTGGACGACGATCTTCGATCACGTCGGCGCGCAATTCGAGTTACCTGCCGACTTCGGGCTGATCGCCCAGTGGATGTCCGGTTCGACGGTCATGGGCGGCGTGATCAACGGGGCGCACGTCGTCGACGTCGAGTACGAAAGCAGTTTCCTGCTGTTGACGAAGACGTTCGAGCGGCACCGGCTGTCGCTGCGCTACGACCGTTTCGACGTCACGCAGAACGACCAGACCGTCGAGGACAACAACCCGGAGAACGGTCGCGCCTGGACCATCGGCTACCGCTACCATCATTCCGACCGCATCGGCATTGCCGCCGAATGGCTTGCCGTTCGTTCGCACCGCTGCGCCCGCGGTTATGCCGGTTTCGATCCCGACGTACGCGAAGAACAGATACAGCTATCGCTTTTGCTGCGTTTTGCGAACTGACGCCTTGTGAGCGCCGACAACGTGACGGTAACATGGCCGACAGTTGGTCACTTCGCGCAGGGATCCGCTCGAACATGTTCCGCCTGCCACATGCGGGCCTGCTCCTCGCCGGCCTGATTGCCGCCAGTGCGCGCGGCGACTCGCTCGTCGAACCGGATGCGTTCGACGTGCGGCCCGCCTGGCTCATCGAGTTGCCGCCGTCCGTGCACAACGTGCTGGTGGCAGACACGGAAAACGCCACGCTGCATCACTACGTCCATACCCGCGGCAGGCTGATAGAAAAAGACCGGCCGTACATGTCGATCGGCCTGAACGGCGTCGGCAAGGAGCGGGCATGGGACCGACGCACGCCGCTCGGCGTGTATTTCATCACCGAACGCCTGGACACGACGCGGCTGGCTGACAAGTACGGCGTCGCCGCGTTTCCGCTCGACTACCCGAACGCCTGGGACCGGCACCAGGGACGCACCGGCGACGGCATCTGGCTGCACGGCGTTGACCACAACAACCCGGAGCGTCCGCCGCGCGACACCGACGGCTGCCTGGCACTGCCGAACGACGCGTTGCTGGACATGGCGGATGCGCTCGATCCGCTGACGACGCCCGTGATCGTGTCCAGGCGCGCACAGTTCACATCCGGCCAGGAAATCGAGGCGCTGCGCGCCGCGCTACGCAATTCGCTCGAGGCGTGGCGATCCAGCCAGGTCGACGGCGACCTGCCGGCGTACCTGGACCTGTACGCGCCGGAGTTTCGCTACCGCGGCCTGGACCGCGACGCCTGGGCGGCGTTTCGCCTGCAGACGTTTGCGTCGCGGCCGATTGCCGGGCTCCATATCGAGGATCTGCTGCTGGTCGCGGACCCCGAAACGCCCGGCCTTTTCCTGAGTCGTTTTCGCCAGGTGCTGGCGACGGACACCGGGCCGGTCAGCACCGTCAAGCGTCTGTACTGGCAGCGCCGGGACGGGAACCTTTTCGAGATCGTTGCGGAAGACGCCGGCTGACGAGAGACGCACCGGAGCCCGATCAGATCCTGGCCATGTTGATCCGCCAGCCGATCAACGCGCCGTCGTCCTGATATTGTGGTGCCGTCTCGGTTGACGAAAGGCCGGCGCGAGCGGCCGAAGTTTCGATATCTCGCAGCTGCGCCGCTGACCGCGCACCGCGCACCAGGTCCTCGAGCCGCGCGCGCCAGTTCGAAAGCTCCGCTTCGAGCTGTTTTTGCGCGCGAGTTGCCTCGCCGCGCCGTCCGGTACGCGCCAGCTCGACAATTCCGGCGCAACCATGACCGAGCCAGTCGAGCACGAGCGCATTGTCGGCTTCGTCATGCTGTTCACGCAGCTCGTGCATGGCGGCGCTCAGCGCGGCCGCCAACTCTTTCGCACGATGCGGTTTGTCGGACGGCGTGTCGACCAGGGACGCAAGCAGGCGCGGAACGCGGTGTTCCCTGACGGCGCCGATCTGCCGCAGCGATTCGCGCGCATTGCGCACGATGACGGATTGGTCGTGATGCACGATGAACTGGCAACATCCTCCCGGCTTCAGGATACGGTAAATCTCGCTGCAGGTTTCGGCGATATCCGTGTACTCCAGGATGTACTGGCCAACGACGGCATCCATGCATTCGTCCGGGAACGGTAGCGCGTCCGCCCTGACGCCCGGATGAAACGTGATGCCGTCAAAGAGGCGATCGCCGTCCGGTACATCCCGCACCGGGTCGATCTGCGCCAGGTCGACCGCATCGATGACGAACGAGAGACCTCCGCCCGCGGCGGTTTCTTTGGCGATCAGCGAGATCGGGCCGTTGCCGCAGCCGACATCCAGGATTCGGCTGCCGTCCTCGAGCGTACTGAAAAATTTCTCCCACGCAGAGCGTACACCGCCGGAATAATTGACTGAATCGCCGACAGGGCAGCTGACGAGCGAACCGCCGCGATAGAAGCGTTCCCAGTGCCGGACGTCCATCGGGGAATTGTAACCGGCCGGAAAGAAACGGCGGGCCGTAGCCCGCCGTTCTGTTCCAGCTTGAGATACCTGGCTTATTCGAACGAGTAGGTTGCCGAAACGAAGTAGCGGCGACCCAGCACGTCGTACGTTGCCGGATCCGTATTGGATTGCTGCTGTGACGGATAGATGATCGGGTCCTCGTCCGTCAGGTTGGTGACGCCGACGCGGAACCGCAGTCCCTGAAGCGCATCCTGGGTGAACTCGTAGCCGCCGGTCAGATCGATGTAGTTGACCGCATCCAGCTTGAACGCCGGGAACGAGGTGTCAGTGGATTCACCTACGCGGCGCCAGCGGAGCTGGGCGTCGATATTCTCCCATGCGTACGAGAACTGGGTCGTGAACTTCCAGTCCGGCAGCACGTCGAAGTCGCCGCTCGCCGTTCCGGCGAACTCTTTGAGCGGTGCGCCCTGGATCTGCGCCGCCTTCCAGTTCAGCAGATTGGTCGCGATCCACTTGACGTCGAACGAGCCCGGGCCGAGGTCGGCGCCGTACTCGAGCTGAATATCGATACCGCGAACCTCGTTGGTCGCGATGTTGGTATCGACCTCCAGTGCATCGATGATCGTGCCTGTAGCAACGTCACGGCTGAAGAAGCCGCAGTAGAAGTTGCTGTTCTCCAGGTTCGGATTGAAGCTCGGGTCGAAGCAGCGCTCTACGAATACGTCAGCGTCGATCGAGCCGATCTTGTCCTCGATCGTGATGTCGTAATAGTCGATTGCACCCTGGAAGCCCTCGAGCGGGGTACCCGACGGGCCCGCGAATACAACACCGATCGTGAACGTGTCCGCCGTCTCTTCCTGGAGGTTCGGGTTGCCGCCCGACAG
>CALKYK010000318.1 GCA_938003715.1 uncultured Gammaproteobacteria bacterium | reverse complement strand
GTGCCGATTTCCCGTCGTTCGAGGTTCAGCGCCGCGCTGAACAGCGTTTCGCCGCCGGCGCGATTGCCGATCGATACGACGAGCTGCTCGCCGGGCACGGTGATGCGCCAGCGATATTCCATATCCATATCCATGAACGGCGACACGTGCATCTGCTTGCGGTGAGCGAAGCGCAGCGTGCTGTCGTCCTTCGCGGCGGCATTCTCGTGCAAAACGTAACAGTGCCGCTCGCCCCAGGGCGTATTGCGCACCTCGGCGACAATCGTCTCGGGACGCTCGCCTTTTTCGTCGAAGCAGTAGTAGACCGTCAGCGGATTGAAGCAGTAGCCGAAGCAGGCCAGGTTCGTCAGCACCCGGATCGGGCCGCGCGGGCGACGGCCGGTTTCCTTTTGCACCAGCCCGCGCACCGCCTCGTCCAGCGACTGCTGCGGATCGCCAAAGTAGTCGCTGCGGCGAAAACGGATCGGCGCCGGGCGGCGTGTTGACCAGAACCAGCGGCCGGCGAATACGCTGTCGAGTTCGGCCAGGTCCAGGTAAGCCATGTAGACGCGATAGCGGAACGCGTGCGCGCGCGGTGCTTTGCGACTGTGGCTAACTTGCCCGCTGTAGATCGCCGAATGCATGGTCCTGCCTGTTCTCGAAATCGCGAAGCGCGTTCAGTGCGCTGACCACGCCGTCCTCGTGGAAGCCGTAGCGCCAGTACGCCCCGCAGTAATACGTCCGCTCGAGACCGTTGATCTCCCCCTGCCGCGCCTGTGCAGCGACGCTTTCGGTCGTGAAGACCGGGTGTTCGTAGTCGATCCGCTGGATCACGGCCTCCGGCCGGACCAGGTCGTGAGAGTTCAACGATACAAAATATTGCCCGCGTGTATCGAGTCCCTGCAGCCGGTTCAAATGATAGGTGAGTGTGACCCGCTCGCGTTCGTCGGCCGGCACGTGGTAGTTCCACGCCGCCCAGGCCAGCCGCCGGCGCGGCATCAGCGAGGCATCCATGTGCAGGATCGCCTCGTTCCGCTGGTATGGAATGGCTTCGAGCGTCTCGCGCTCGGCGGCCGAAGGATTCGCGAGCATCCCGAGCGCCTGGTCGCTGTGGCAGGCGAGGAACACGTAATCGAAGGCCTCGGGCTCCTGGCCGCGCGCCTTGACCAGCACCCGGTCCGGGAAACGCTGAACCGACTCGACCGGGCTCCGCAGGCGGATGCGGTCGCGGTGACCGGCCGTCAGTTTCTCGACGTAGGTCTGCGAGCCGTAGCGCACGACGTACCACTGCGGCCGGTCTTTCAGCTGCAGCAGCCCGTGGTTGTGAAAGAAGCGAACAAAGAAATTTGCCGGCATCTTCTCCATCATGTCCGGCTCGGCGGACCAGATCGCGGCGCCCATCGGTATCAGGTAGTGATGGATGAACTCTCGCGAGTAGCGGCCGTAGGCGAGGAACTCGGCAAGCGTCATGCCGGGATCGCCGCCGTCCAGGATGCCAGGCGCCTCGCGGTTGAAGCGCAGGATGTCTTTCAGCATGCGATGGAATGCAGGTCGAAACAGGTTGCGCCTTTGCGCGAACAGCGCATTTAGCGTCGAACCGTTGTACTCGAGCGCGCCCGGGTCGGAGCGCACACTGAAGCTCATGTTGCTTTTCTGTGCCTCGACACCGAGCTCGTCGAGCAGGCGCAGGAAATTCGGGTAGGTGCGGTCGTTGAAAACGATGAAGCCGGTGTCGAGCGGGATGTCGCCCTCGGGCGACGGCACGACGACCGTGTTGGAGTGGCCGCCGACATAGTCGTTTGCTTCGAAAACCGTGATGTCGTGCGCTTTGGCCAGGTGATGGGCAGCGACGTTGCCGGCAATTCCGGTGCCGACGATAGCGATTCTGGCGCGCCCGTTCACCACCGCTGCGGGACCTTGTTGATCTCGTCCATGTCGTAGCCCATCTCTTCGATGCGCTGCATGTGACGCTCGTAGTCCGCATCGGGGATCGTCGGCGTCCGCGCCATGAGCCAGACGTAGTCGCGCTTGTTGCGACCGATGATCGTCTGCGTGTAGTCGTCGTCGAGATAGACGATGCGATAGTCCGCCTTGATCGGCCATATGAACTGCATACCCCAGACGGCGTTGCCGGTGCCTTCGCGCACGAAGCCGGTCGGGTTGTGTTCCTTGCGTTTGCCGTCGAAGCCGCCCTTGCGGAAGACAAAGGTCGTCGCGACCGTGCCGTCGTCGTTCAGTGCGTAGGTCTCGACGGCGTTGTACGCCTCCTTCTCGACGAACGTCGGGATGTTGGCGATCACGTACCAGTCGCCCATGAAGCGCTCGAGATCGACGTAGTCGACAGGCTCGAGCGGCGGCTGGCTTGCGGCGCAGCCGGCCAGTCCGAATAACGCCAGCATCGGTATCAGCACTCCTCTCGTTCGTTTCATTGCAGGCACCTGTCAGCTCAGAACGTAGCGCAGCTTTCGCCCGCCCTTGACCGTGGATTCGAGCGCAACCCAGCACTCGTCGTCGGAGTACCAGACGTCGACCTCGACGTTCTTCGCCTGCAGCCGGTAGCGCTGCGCGTCGATTTGCTGCCCGCGAACGGTCAACGTCTCGCGCGCGACGCGCTGCACGTCGACGTCGAGCAGCTCGCCGGTCTGGGCATTGAGCAGCTGATCCTCTTCGAGGAAACGGGGATCCCAGTAGGCGAAGGTCTTGATGCAGCCGTCGACTTCCTTAGATACGTTCGTTGCCTCGACTTCGAAACCGTCGCCGGTCTTCTCGCCGCGGACACGGAACCGCTGGCCGTTCGCGTCGGTCTCCGAGCGAATTTCGTACAGGCATTCGTCACGCCAGGTCTCACGGTTCCAGTGCTCGTACTCGTAGGCGGTGAAAAACAGGAATCGAACTTCGAAATCCGCCTCGGACAGCAGCTGCTGACCGCCCGGCATCTCGTCGACGCGGAACGTGTGGTAGCCGATCTCCTTGTCATCCAGGTAGACAGTGAAATTCCATTCGCGCGTATCTTCGTCCACGCGCGTTTCGATGACGGTTTCGGCGCTGCCGGAGCCTGCGAGCAGAAACACCATTGCCGTTGCGATTAGTGTGCGCATCACGCCGTCGCTCCTTCTTTGTCTTTTGCTGCATCTTTCGGCGGTCCGGGGAAAAACGCATTCGTTCGCTCAATGTAGTCCGCGTATTTCGGCCGACGGTCGGAAATATCCTTCTCGAGCATTGCAACGCCGGAGACTTTCAGCAGCAGGAAGCTCATCAGCAGCGGCGCGATGATGGTCCACCAGCCGCCGGCCGCCAGCGCGATGAGGTAGAAGCCCCACCACACGCAGAAATCGCCGAAGTAATTCGGGTGGCGCGTGTAGCGCCAGAGTCCGCGGTCCATGACCTTGCCCTCGTTGTCCGGGTCGGCTTTGAACCGCGCGAGCTGCAGGTCGCCGACCGACTCGAAAAAGAAGCCGAGCAGCCACACCGCGACGCCGGCGACGTCGAGAACGTTGAGCGGATTCGAACCGTTTATCGCCGCCAGGAGCGGCAGCGAGATGAGCCATGCCAGCCCGGCCTGCAGGCCGAATACGATGTAAAGACTCTTCCACTCGAAGCCGGGCGAGTTGTTGCGGCGAATCGCCTGGTAGCGGGCATCCTCCTCCTCGCCCCAGTTTCGCCAGGTGATGTAGGTCGCGAGGCGAAGGCCCCATATGCTGACCAGAGCCATCACGACGATCGCGCGCGTCGAAACGTCGTTCGCAAAGAGCAGGTAGCAGCCGGCGGCGATGATGAACATCACCGACCACATGCTATCGACGATGCTGACGTCCTTCTTCTCGAGGCTGACGAACCAGCCGCCGACACCGAAAGCGGAGAGCGCCATCAGCGCGACCAGGAATGCCTGCCAGTCGATCATGTCCGCGCCTCCTGCGGTGCGGCGGCGGCGTCGCCTGCCTGTACGCCGTCGAACTGCCGCGCGAGAACAAGCAGGCCGGGGAGCATGATCGCCCAAGCGACGGCGAGGCCGGTCAGCGCGGCGGGTTTGTCGACAAAGGTGATCGCGCCGATCTTTTCACCGGCGATGTAGGACAGCGGGCCCGACACGGCGCCGAGAACGGCGGCAAAGACCAGGTGCGGCTGCAGGCGGCGAAACGCGACGTTCAAGGTGGTCGCGAACAGCATCCACATGCCGATGATCCAGTAAGGCGCAAGGCCGGCGGCGAACATGCCTGTGTCGTAGCTGACCCAGCCGACCGAGACCATGATGCTGTCCCAGAACGCGCCGATCAGCGCCGTCATCAGGATCAGTGCGAGTTCGCGCCGCGGTTCCCGTACCAGGTACAGGTGCAGCACGATTGCTACCAGGACGACCAGCGGTCCCAGGTAGGGGATGCCATTGGCACCGCCGACGACGGACGACAGCCAGCCGACCTTGAACGCGACGACGTTGACGAGAAGGTTCATTGAACTATACCTCGCGCGCTGCCGCTGACTTTCGCGGCCGGAAAAGATAGTGTCCGACGCCCCACTCGGTGCCTTCGCGGCTGCCGAACATTTCGCTGACGGCGAGAAAGAAAATCCGCCAGCGCTGCCACCAGCGGCGCGCGTTCTCCTCGCCGTAGGCGGATTTCAGTATGGGCATCACCGTCGCCCGGCGTGCGTCCATATTGGCGAGCCAGGCCTCGGCCGTCTGCTGGTAGTGGCGCCCGCTCCAGCGCCACTGGTTCTCGAGCCGGAGGTGGTCCTGGAATCGCGACGGCAGGTCTCCGCTCGGCATGATGCCGCCGGAGAAAAAATGCCGGCTCATCCAGTCCCAGGGACCGGCGTCGACGTATTCGTAAGCGGCGCTGCGGTGACAGAAGATGTGCATGAAGAACAGCCCGTCTTCGTTCAGCCAGCGCGAAATGCGCTCGAACAGCACGCCATAGTTGCGCATGTGCTCGAACATTTCGATCGACACGACGCGGTCGAAGCGCCTGTCGATCGAGAATTCGTTCATGTCGGCGGTAATGACTTCGATGTTGTCGAGACCGCGCGATGCCGCCGCGTTGTCGATGTACGCCTTCTGTGACGAGGAGTTCGACACAGAAGTGATGTGTGCATCGGGGTAGCGTTCCGCCATCCACAGCGACAGGGAGCCCCAGCCGCAGCCGAGATCGAGGATCGACTGGCCGTTGCGAATCCCGGCGCGCTCGCAGGTGATTTCCAGCGCGGCGGCCTCGGCGTCGTCCAGCTCGATCGTATTCATGTTCCAGTAGCAGCAGCTGTACTTGCGGTGCCTGCCGACCACCTCGGCGAAGAACTCCGCCGGCACTTCGTAGTGCTGCTCGTTTGCCACTTCGGGCACCAGCGCGACGGGCGAATCGTTCATCATCCGGACGAAGCGCTCGAGCGCCGTGCCGTTCATGCTGCCGACCTGCGCGCTGCGCTGGTCGACGAGACGGCGGATGCCGGTACGAATGACCGAGTCCGGGATCATCCCGGACTCGGCCAGCTCGTTGGCAGTTTTTGCGAAAAAACTCACGTGTCTGCTCAGGGCGTGTCGTCAATCAGGATCGGGGTCGGGCTGACGGCACCGCCACCGACTTCATCCTTCGCAATCGCGGTCAGGATGTCGCCGGCCGCTACCGTGAGCTGCACGGTGATCGCAGCCGTGGTCGTGGTCGTCGGTGCAATGTTGACCTCGTAGTCACCCGGCGCGAGCTCCAGGTAGCCCGTATTGGCGCCGACCGGAATTCCCACCAGCGTCGGCGCAGTGGTCGTAAGGTCGGGGCCCGGAGCGGTTACCCAGATGTCGACTGTACCAGCAGTCGGCGACGCGTGGATCAGGCGAACCTTTGCGGCCGTTGCGAGCGGACGCGGATCATCGTTTGCAACAAGTGCCGTGATGCCGGGGTTGTTCTGCGCAATGATGTCGTAGCGCTGTCCGGCATCGAGTGGCAGGTCGGCGTCGATCACGGCGCCACCGGCGCCGGTGCCGGTCGGCGATACCTTGACGTTGTACGTCGCCGGCGGCGTCTCGACGAGGCCGGTGAAGTTCGGGAACGTCAGGCCGACGACAAGCGGTGGTGCGTCCTGGTCGTCGATGATCACGTCGACCGGGCCGACGTTTTCGGCGGCGTGCACCGCGCGGAAGCTCGTCGGCGTTCCGGCGTCGAGGATCTCGGCGGAACCTGCGCCGGTCAGCAATGCAAGGCTGATCGGGGCTGCGCCACCGCTGGTGTTGGCAACCGCGGCCACGACGAGGTCGTCGCCGTCGGCAAGGGCTACCGTGCCTGCGTCGTAGACGACGTTCGTGTCCGGGTCTGCCGGGGCCGGCAGCGTCACGCGGATCTGGTAGTCGCCCGCGGGAACTTCGATAGGCCCGAGGTCACCTTTGTATTCAAACGTGCCGACGGGCGCGCTGCCGGACAGCATTGCGCCGGGCGCGGTCGCGTAAACCGTTACTTCCGGCGCTGCCGGCGCAGCGTGCACGACGCGCAGTCGAGCGTTGCCAGCGGCAGGGCCGGCTGCCGGCTGCGACAGGACCAGCGGCTCGATGACGGGCGTGCTCGGGCCCGGGCCGTTCAGCGTGCCGTCGGTCGTGCCAACCGCGATCACTGTATACAGGGTGTCTGCGACAAAGTTGGTGCTGGTGTCGATGACGGTGACGTCGCCGTTCGGCGTCAGCGCGTCGACCTGGATGGCGTAGCCGCCTTCCTGGACGGAGAGCGCGCCCGTGCCCGCCTTGTAGTCGATGCCGGACAGCGGCCCGCCCGAGGCGTTGCTGGTGCCGGAGAGCGACACGTCCACGGCCGGTGCGTCGAATACCGCGTGCAGCACCTGCACCTGGGCGTTGCCCGGCGTCGGTAGCGGCGTCGGCGCCGGTACGTTGTTGGAGCTGCTGTCGCAGGCGCCCAGGCTCAGCGTAACAGCGATGATGGAAAAGAGTCGTTTCATTGGTGGGGTCCTCCCTTCTGGGTAGCGAGAGGATCGGCCCAAGCCCGTGGGCGTTGGTTTCAGAAAGATCTCTGTTTGTATCCGTTTGTAACGTCGCGAATTTTGCCTGACACGGCGGGCCGGAATGCCGCTATCATTCCGCCATGACAAAGGTCCTGCTCATCGACGACGATCGCAAGCATTCGGAGCTCCTGCAGAGCTATCTGAAGCAGTTCGGCATTGCCCTTGAGTGCGCCGGCGACGCCAGCGAAGGCATGCGCAAGCTGGCGCGCACGGATCCGGACCTGCTGCTGCTCGACGTGATGCTGCCGGGCAAGGACGGTTTCACGATCTGCCGGGAAGTCCGGCGCACGAGCCAGATTCCGATCATCATGCTGACCGCGCGCGGCGACGTCGTCGATCGCGTATCCGGTCTCGAGATCGGCGCCGACGATTACATCGGCAAGCCGTTCGAGCCGCGCGAACTCGTTGCGCGCATCCAGACCATCCTGCGCCGCACGACGTTTGCCGGCGGCGGCGATACGCTGCTCAGGTTCGAGGGAATCGAGATCGACACCCGCGCCAAGACCGTCGAGGTCGACGGCGAGCGCGTGGACCTGACTTCCATGGAATTCGAGCTGCTCACCGTGCTGGCGAAGCGCAGCGGCAAGAAGGTGTCGCGCGACGAAATCCTGAACGAGCTGCGCGGCATCGATGCGGCCATCATGACCCGCTCTGTCGACATCATGGTCAGCCGCCTGCGGCAGAAGCTCGGCGACTCGCTGAAGCCGCCGCGTTTCATCCAGACGGTGTGGGGTACCGGCTACGCGTTCATCACGAAGCCGGTAACGGATGCTTGAACGCCTGACACGCTCTCTCTCCTTCCGCCTGCTCGCCATCTTCATCGTCCTGGCGGCCGCTTTCATCTATTTCGCCACCGTCGGCATCCGCTGGGTCTTCAGCGAGGACGAGCTGCGCGAGCTGATCAGCGGACACCTGTCGCTGCACGTCGATTACGTACGTGCCGACATCGGCGACCCGCCGCGCATCGATCGAGCGATCGCGATCACCGAGCAGGTGCCGGTCGATATCCGCATCACGGGCGGTGACATCAACTGGGCCTCGGATCCCGCTTTCCCGGAGCGTGACGAACTCGCGTTCGGCGCGAGCGACGTCTTCAGCGAGGACCCGGGTGCGCTGCTCGGCGAGCTGACCGACGTCGAGTTCGCGATTACGGATACGCACCGTTTTCTCAAGATCGACCAGGGCGACTTCGACATCATCGTGTCCACGCCGAAGATCGCGGACACCGAGCCAGGCCGCGACCTGCTGCCGATCATTATCGGCATCGGGCTGGTCTGGCTTTTCATCGCCTACCTGTGTGTGAGCTGGCTGTTCCGGCCGATTCGCACGATCCGTCACGGCGCCGCGCGGATCGGCAGCGGCGATTTCGACTTCCGCATCGAAAGCCCGCGCAACGACCAGCTCGGCGATCTCGCCCGCGACGTGAACAAGCTGGCGCAGGACGTCCGTAACATGCTCGACGCGAAGCGGCAGCTGCTGCTCGGTATCAGCCATGAGCTCCGCTCGCCGCTGTCGCGCATGCGACTCCTCATCGAGTTCCTGGAAGACAGCGAGCGCAAGTACGACATCAAGGCCGAGATCGACGAGATGGAGCACATCATCTCGACGCTCCTCGATGCCGAACGCCTGAACACCGTACACGTCGCGCTGAATCGCACCGAGGTGAAGATTCCCGAGCTCGTCGAACAGCTCGTCGACGATTTCTTCCATCGCGAGCGATCGAGGATCGAGATCGACATCGCCGACGAGTCGCTCGAAGCCTATGTCGACGACGCTCGCCTGGTACTGATCATCAAGAACCTGGTTTCCAATGCGCTGCGATACTCGAACGCTGAAGACGGCCCGGTGCGCATCAGCGCACGCCGGGAAAAGGGTGCGCTCGTCGTGGAAATCCGCGATCACGGGCCGGGCTTCAAGCCGGAGCAGATCTCGAGCATCGGCGAACCGTTCTACCGCGGCGATCCGTCTCGTACGCGCGAGACCGGCGGCAGCGGGCTCGGGCTTTACCTCGCACGCCTGGTTGCCGAGGCGCACGGCGGCACGCTGAAGGTCGACGAGACGTACACCGACGGCGCCTTCCTGATCGCGACGGTCCCTGACCGCAGGCTTTGACCGTATAATCGGCGCATGCGCCGCCTGACGAAACTACCCCTGCGTCTCGGTCTGCTGGCCTGCGCAACAATTGCCGCAACCGCCGCCGAGCGCGAAGGCGAGAAAGCCGTATACGAACAGGACGCCGCGACGCCGCTCTTCACCACCCGCTTCACCACCTCGTTCGAGCACGGCGCCGTGCCGCCGCCGGAAGACCGCGACCCGTATCCCGACTACAGCGCCGACGATCCGCTGGCGCCGTTCGACATCGAGCGCGCCGCAAGCTTCATCGACAACGCGGCAGCGAAGTGGGGACCGAAACACGGCTGCGTCACCTGCCACACGAACGGCCACTACCTGATTGCGCCGGCGTCGATCTTCAGCAAGCGCGCCGCGGCCGCCGAGGTTCGCGATTTCGCCGAAACCTGGATCGCTAGCTGGGACGAGATCGGCCTGCCGGATACCGAGATCGTCGTCGCGCCGGCCGCGTTCCTCGCGATCAACAACATGCAGTCGGAGGGCGAGCTGCGGCCGGCGACGCGCCGCGCGCTGGCCGAGGCCTGGGCGCTGCAGAGCGCCGAGGGTCACTGGCCGAACTGGGTGAAGTGCAACTGGCCGCCGTTCGAGCAGGACGATCACTACGGCGTGACCCTGATGACGATCGCGATGGGCATGGCGCCGGAGGCCTACACCAGCGCCGAGCCCGCGCGCGCCGGCGTCGAGCGGCTGCTCGGCTGGCTTGCCGTGAACCCGCCCGAGGAGGTGCACCATCGCGCCATGCTTCTGTGGGCGTCGCGCTGGCACGACGGGCTCGTCACGCCGGAACTACGGCGTGACTGGATCGACGAACTTTTGTCACTGCAGAAGCCGTCCGGCGGCTGGGCATCGGGCGATCTCGGCAACTGGCGCCAGCGCGCCCCGGAATCGGGCGGCATCGGCCACCTGCCGCAGGACGTCGTCGACAGGGACTACCCGCCGGTCATGGTCGCGGAGAACGGTGACGGCTACGGCACCGGTTTCGTGACGTACGTACTCTTGCAGGCCGGCGTCCCGGCTACGGACGACAGCCTGCAGCGTGGGCTGCGCTGGCTGAAGACGAACCAGCAGTCCGACGGCAAGTGGTTCACGAATTCGTTGCGTAACGAACCCTGGACGTCGAACTTCCTGACCCACACCGGCACGGTGTTCGCGCTCAAGGCGCTGGCCGAGGCCGACGCGTCAGTCGCGCAGGTACAGGGTCCGGATTCGTTCGGCGAGCGCAGCCGCCGCTGATCGCGACGCCTCGTCGAGCGACGCCGCGACCCGTTCCCGCGCCGCTTCGGCCTCCTCGAAGCCCGCCCTCGCCGCGGTGTCGTACCAGGCGAACGCATCGACGACCTGTACCGGGCCGCCCATGCCGCGTTCGTAAATGACGCCCAGGTTGTACTGCGCCGGCGCGTGGCCCAGCTCCGCCGCCTTGCGCATCAGAACGCGCGCCGACCACTCGTCTTCCGCGACGCCGTGCCCGGACGCGTACATCGTCGCCAGGTTGTACAGGCCTGTGGGATGGTCCTGGTCCGCGGCGCGCCGGTACCAGGCTGCCGCCGCCTCGCTGTTGCACGGCCCGTTGCCGTAGCAGTTCTCGTAAAGCGACCCCAGGTTGACCTGGGCCCCGGCATGTCCTTGCTCACCGGCCGAACGATAGTATCGGCCGGCCTGCCAGAAGTTCTGCGTAACTCCCCGGCCTTGCGCATACAGCAGGCCGACGAGGAACTGCGCCTCCGCATCGCCGGCGTCGGCCAGCGGCGCGAGGATTTCGAAGGCGCCCGCGTCATCGCCTGCACGCAGCGCCGCCGTGCCACGCTCGCGCGCGGCCGCGTCTGCCAGCGCCGGTGCGGGCGCCAAAATGAAGAGCAGCAATGTGAGTATGCTGACGCGTGGCATCGGTGCGTTCTTGTCAAGGCATCGGGGCGATGCCTAGTATGCATCAATCGCCGACAAGGACTGAATGCGAGGCGCAAGAATGCCCCTGGTTGCCCACAACGATCTGCCCGCGTTCGAGCGGCTGCGTGCGAGCGGCCACGAGATCATGCCGCTCGAGCGCGCGCTGAAGCAGGACATTCGCGAGCTGCATATCGGCTTTCTGAACATGATGCCGGACGCCGCGCTGGCCGCGACCGAGCAGCAGTTCATCCGCCTGGTCGGTGCCTGCAACCAGATCGCGCAGTTCTACGTCTACCCGTTCTCGCTGCCGGAACTCGATCGCAGCGCCGGCGCGGAAGCGCACATCGCCGAGCACTATTTCGATTTCGACGATTTGCAGGCCTCTGGGCTCGATGCGCTGATCGTTACCGGCGCGAACGTCGCAAACCCGTCGCTCGACCGGGAGCCGTTCTGGGAGCCGCTCATCGAGGTGGTGCGCTGGGCGGAGCAGAACGTCGCGTCAGTGCTCTGCTCCTGCCTCGCGACCCACGCGCTGGTCCGTCACCAGCACGGCATCGAAAGAAAACCGATGCCGACGAAAAAATGGGGCGTGTACAGCCACCGCATTCGCGAGCCGCGACACCCGCTTATGCGCGACGTCAATACCCGCTTCGACGCGCCACATTCGCGCTGGAACGACGTGCCCGCAACGGAACTCGAGGCGGCCGGCCTGTCGGTGCTGGTCGACAGCGACGAGGCCGGCGTGCACCTTGCAGTGAGCCCCGACGGCTTTCGCGTCGTGTATTTCCAGGGGCACCCGGAGTACGACGCGGTCAGCCTGCTCAAGGAATACAAGCGCGAGCTGCTGCGCTTTCTCGACGGCGAGATCGATGCACCGCCGCCGCAGCCGGAACACTATTTCCGCGAGGACCCGTCGCCGATCGTCGACCGGTTTCTCGAACAGTCGCAGATCGCCGCATCGATTGGCGAGACGCGACCCGAATTTCCCGACGTGCTGCTAGAACCGCTGGTCGACAACACCTGGGGCGATACCGGCAAGGCGATCGTCAACAACTGGCTCGGGCTCGTCTACCGGCTGACCAACCTGGACCGGCAGAAACAGTTCATGGACGGAGTCGACGCCGGCGATCCGCTGGGACTGAAGGCCGCCCCCAAGTCGTGAGACGCGGCTGCGCGCGCCGCAGGACTCCGTGTATCATCTGCGATCCGCGCCTTCCGCCGCCGGCACCAGCACAACTAAAGGAACAAGAATGGGCTTCAGCACCAGGCAGATTCACGCGGGCGTCGAACCGGACCCGGTCACCGGATCCATCCTGACGCCGATCTACCAGTCGACGACGTACGTGCAGCCGTCGGTCGACGAATACCTGAGCAAGGGATTCTCCTACTCGCGGTCCGGCAACCCGACCGTCAGCGCGCTGCAACGCAAGCTCGCCGATCTCGAGGGCGGCGTCGAAACGGCCTGCTTCGGTACCGGCATGGGCGCGGTGCACGCGACGATGCTGGCATTCTTGTCCGCGGGCGATCACGCGATCGTATCCGACGTGGCCTACGGCGGCACCTACCGCCTGTGCACGAAAGTGCTGTCGCGTTTCGGCCTCGAGTTCACGTTTGCCGATACCTCGGATCCGGACGACGTCAGGAAATCGGTGCGCAAGAACACGAAGCTCTTTCTCACCGAGACGCCGGCGAACCCGACCATGAAGTGTTCGGACATCGCGGCGATCTCCGAGATCGCGAAAAAGCAGGGCGCCGTGCACGCGGTCGACAACACGTTTTTGACGCCCTACTACCAGCGGCCGCTCGAACTCGGCGCGGACCTCGCGATCCACAGCACGACGAAGTACATGGACGGGCACAACGCGACGGTCGGTGGCGCGGTCGTCAGCCGCACGCAGGAACAGGCCGACGCGGTCCGTTTCATCCAGAACTCGACCGGCAGCATCATGTCGCCGCAGGTCGCGTGGCTGACGCTGCAGGGCATCAAGACGCTGTCGGTGCGCATGGACCGGCAGTCGGCGAACGCGATGGCGATCGCCGAGTTTCTCGAAGCGCATCCGAAGGTCGAGCAGGTCGCCTACCCCGGCTTGAAGTCTTTTGCCCAGCACGAGCTGTCGAAGCGCCAGGCATCCGGCTTCGGCGCGATGCTGTGGTTCGAGGTCAAGGGCGGGCTGGCCGCGGGCAAGCGCCTGATGGATTCGGTCGAGCTGTGGACGCTGGCCGAGAATCTCGGCAGCGTCGAATCGCTGATCACGCACCCGGTGACGATGACGCACGCCGACGTCGAGCCCGAGGAGCGGGCCCGGGTCGGCATCATCGACGGCCTGGTGCGATTGTCGGTCGGGCTCGAAGATGCCGATGACCTGATCGATGCCCTGAAGAAGGCGCTGGAGCAGGCCTGACACGGGCCGCGGCGATGTCCGGTTTCTACAGGTTCGACACGCTCGCGCTGCATGCCGGGCAGACCGTCGACCCCGAGTTCGGCGCGCGCGCGGCGCCGATCTACCAGACCACGTCGTACGTGTTCCCCGACACGGACACCGCGTCGTCGATTTTCAACCTCGAACGCGGCGGGCACGCCTACAGCCGCATCACGAACCCGACCGTCGGCGTGCTCGAACAGCGCATCGCCGCGCTCGAGGGCGGCTCGGCCGCGGTCTGCACGTCCTCCGGCATGGCGGCGACGTTCTGCGCGATCACCGCGATCCTCGGCCAGGGCGACCACATCGTCGCCTCCTCGCAGATGTACGGCGGCAACATCAGCCTGATGAAAAATACGCTGCCCCGATTCGGCATCACGGCGACGTTCGTCGATCCGACCGATCTCGACGGACTGCAGAAAGCGATCGGCGAGAACACGAAGCTGATCTACGGCGAGCTGATCGGCAATCCCGGCCTCGACATCATGGATCTCGAGGCGGTTGCCGAAATCGCCGACGCGAGCCGCGTGCCGTTCATGGTCGACGCCACGTTCAACACGCCGTACCTGTGCCGCTGCCTCGACTACGGCGCGAACATCACGATTCATTCGGTGACGAAGTGGATGGGCGGGCACGGCGCCGCGATCGGCGGCGCCATCGTCGACGGCGGCAACTTCGACTGGGGCCGCGATGGCCGCTTCCCGACCATTACCGAGCCCTACGCGCCGTTCCAGGGCATCAACTTCTGGGAGGAGTTCGGCCCCAGCGCGTTCGCGACCCGCATACGTGCCGAGGCGATGCGCGATTTCGGCGCGTCGATGGCGCCGATGAACGCGTTCCTGCTGCTGCAGGGTCTCGAGACCCTGTCGCTGCGCATGGACCGGCACCTCGACAACACGCGCGCGATGCTCGACTACCTGTCCGGTCACCCGCAGGTCAAATGGGTGAACCATCCCGACCTGCCCGAGCACCGGAGCCACGAGCTGGCGAAGAAGTACCTTCCGAAAGGCGCGGGCTCGATCGTCAGCTTCGGTATCGAGGGCGGGCGCGATGCCGGCCGTGCGTTCATCGAGAACCTCGAGCTCGCTTCGCACCTGGCAAACGTCGGCGACGCCAAGACGCTGATCATCCACCCGGCGACGACGACGCACTCGCGCATCGACGCCGAGGCGCTGGTCGCAGCCGGTATCACCGAGGACATGCTGCGGCTGTCAGTCGGGCTCGAGGACGTCGACGACCTGAAGGCGGATTTCGAACAGGGCTTCCGCGCGGCAAAAAAGGTCGGCGGCTGACGTGTACGTCGAGGTCGGCGGGAAAAAGGTGTTCGCCGCCACCGGTGGCAAGCCGTTCGACAGCAAAAAGCCCGTGGTGCTGTTTCTGCACGGCAGCGGATTCGACCACACGATCTGGGGCCTGCACTCGCGCTTCTTCGCTTTTCGCCAATACTCGGTGCTGGTGCCGGACCTGCCGGGTCACACGAACTCGGAAGGACCGCCGCTCGGCTCGATCGAGGACATGGCCGACTGGCTTGAAGCCGTCACGCAGGCAGTCGATGCAAAGGATATTTCGGTCGTCGCCCACTCGCAGGGCTGCCTGGTGACGCTCGAGTTCGTGTCGCGCCATCCGGCGCGGGTGAAGAGCGCGTCCTTCGTCGCCAGCGGGCTCGCGACGCCGATCAACCCGGCGCTGATCGAGGCGGCCGAAAAGGATCCCGAATCGGCGATCGCGATGATGCTGTCGTGGGGCTTCGGCCCGGCCGGCCACCTGCACCAGGGACCGATACCAGGCAACTCGATGCTGGCCGGCGGGCGCAAGGTGATGCGCCGCAACGTGCCCAACGAACTCGCCGCAGATCTGAAAGCGTGCAACGCGTACAAGAACGGCAAGGCGGCGGCCGCCGCCATTCGCTGCCCGGTGCAGGTCGTGCTCGCCGGCAAGGATCGCATGGCGCCGCGCAAGGCCGGCATGGAACTCGTCGCGCACCTGAACGAACCGGAGCTGCACGTCGTCGAGGAATCCGGCCACATCATTCCGCAGGAAGCGCCGAACCGGCTGCGCCGCCTGCTGCGCGACTTCATCTTCAGGCACAACCCGGCGAGGTAAAGCGGGTCGTGGCCAGCTACGACATCGAGCGCGCGGCCGTCATCGGCGCCGGCACGATGGGACTCGGCATTGCCGGGCAGCTCGCGAACGCCGGCGTCGACGTGCTGCTCATCGACCTGCCGTCCGCGGACGGCGAGCGCAACGCGGCGGCGAAGCGCGCCCTCGAGCGCCTGCTCGACCCGGAGCAGCCGGGGCTCACGCACGAAGACAACCTGCAGCGCATCGCGATCGGCAATGTCGAGGACGACCTGCCGCGGCTCGCCGACGCCGACTGGATTGCCGAAGCGGTCGTCGAGCGGCTGGAGGTCAAGAAAGCGCTGTATCGCGACATCGACGCGGTGCGCAAACCGGGCTCGATCGTGTCCTCGAATACCTCGACGATTCCGATCGCGCTGCTGGTCGAGGACATGCCGGAATCGTTTCGTGCCGAGTTTGCGATCACGCACTTCTTCAACCCGGTCCGCTACATGCGGCTGCTCGAAATCGTACGCGGCGAGCACACGCGCGACGAGGTCATCGACAGCCTCGCGCGTTTCAACGACGAGCGCATGGGCAAGGGCATCGTGCACTGTCGCGACACGCCCGGGTTCCTGGGCAACCGGGTCGGCGTGTTCGCAATCCAGTGTGCGCTGCACGCGGCGGCGAATATGGGGCTCACGCCGGAGCAGGCGGATGCGGTGTTCGGCCGCCCGCTCGGTATACCGAAGACCGGCGTGTTCGGCCTCTACGATTTGATCGGTATCGACCTGATGAGCGACGTGGCGACAAGCCTCGAGTCGATCCTGCCGGAGGGCGACGCGTTTCACGAAGTGGCCGGCAAGCTGCCGGTGATGGAGCGCATGATCGCGGATGGACTGGTCGGCAAGAAGGGCAACAAAGGCGGCTTTTACCGGCTCGCCGATCCGGCGGATCCGGGCAGCCGCCAGACGCTCGACCTGAAGACGTTTCGCTACCGGGATCACGACCCGGGCCGACGACCGATCGCGGCCGAGGCCGAGGCTAGCGG
>CALKYK010000317.1 GCA_938003715.1 uncultured Gammaproteobacteria bacterium | reverse complement strand
CGCTCGTCGAACCGACGTCAAGGATCTCGCCGCCGCGCGTCGCGACGGCCTGTGCATCCGGCTGCCAGCCGCTGCCGTAGTGCGGCGCCTCCGGCACGAGCGTGCCGTCCGGCGCGGGATCGCCCCAGCCGAGCGTGTACACGCGGGCATTGGTCAGGATCAGGTCCGCACCACCTTCGGCGCTGACGTCCTGCGGGTCGGGCCCGCAGGCGGCGAGAAAGACGGCGATCAGGGTTGCGAAAAATGCGCGCTGCATGGGTCTTACCGATTGCGAATACGGGCCGTGCACGTTAACGCAGCCTTCGATCGGTGTCAGCAATCGCGGCTGCCTGTGCGAAAATCGGTGCACCGCTCAGGGAGTCGCGCATGCTGGTCTGGATACGCCGCATCGTCGTTTACGGCTTGCTGCTGCTGATTCTTGCGGCAGCGGCCGGCCTGGTCTGGCTGCGCCAGGACGCGCACCGGCCGCTGGAGTCCTACTGGGTGGACCGCCACGGCACGCTCGACGGCTTCGAATTCGGCGCCTCGCAGCGTAGCGCCACGCAGTCGAATGATTTCATCACCCTGACCTCGGACTCCGGCCTCGAAGTTTCGGCGCGGGTGATCCGGCCGCGCGTGCACGAGCAACCGCTGCCGGTTTTGATGGTGCTCGGCGGACACCGCACCGGCAGCGATGCGGTCGACCTGTTCGGCGAGGTCGGGCAAAACGCGATCATTGCGCTCGACTATCCGTACCACGGTCCCGAGCGCGTCAAGGGCCTGGTACCGGTACTGGAGACGATCCCGCTGGCCCGACAGGGCTTTCTCGACACGGTCCCGGCCGTGTCCCTGGTGATCGACTGGCTCACCGAGCAGAGCTGGGTCGATACCGATCGCATCGTCGTCATCGGTGCGAGCCTGGGCGTGCCGTTTGCCTCGACGGCGGCCGTTCGCGACGAGCGCATCGACGCGGTCGTGCTGGTACACGGCGCCGCCGACAATCGCCTGTGGCTGGAATGGCAGGTGCGGCGCCGGGTCGACATCGAGTTCCTGCACTACCCGCTCGGCACGATTCTGCACTGGCTCGCGTACGGTCCGGCACTGAATACCGGGCAGCATGTTGCGAAACTGTCGCCGCGACCCGTCGTCATCATCGGTGCCCGCCACGACGAGCGCACGCCGCCGGGGGAAACCGAGCGCCTGTTCGCGGCGGCGAGCGAACCCAAACTGCTGCGCTGGACCGAGGGCTCGCACGTCGATCCGGACCGGCCGGAGGTGATCGGCGAGCTGATGGCCATCGCGGCCGAGGTGCTGCCGCTGGTCGGCGCAGCCGAGTAAGGGAAAGCCGCAATTTGCGCGGCATCGTCACTCGCTACACTGGACCGCGTAACTTCTTCAGCGGAGCCGTCCGATGATGGAACTGGACACAATCATGAGCACCGAGCTCGTGACAGTCTCCCCCGGCGACAGCCTGGCCGACGCTCGCCGCCTGATGCGGAAACACCGGATTCACCACTTGCCGGTGACCGTCGACAAAGACCATCTCGTCGGACTGGTCACACTGACCGACGTGCTGGCGGCATCAGATTCGATTCTGCGGGAACCCGGCGCAAGGCTTCAGCCCGCGGACGTCCGGATCGCCGACGTCATGATCCGCAACATCGCCACGGTCAGTGAGGGCGCCAGCCTGCGGCAGGCCGCACTTTTCCTGGAAAAACATCGCGTCGGTTGCCTGCCGGTCGTGACCGAAGGCAGGCTGGTCGGCATCGTCACCGATACCGATTTCGTCGGCGTCGCGATCAATCTCCTCGAACAGATCGAGGATTCCGAGCCCCTTGACGAGGCGATTTAGCAGCTGCTGCCCCGGCCGACCTGCGACCTGCTTATAGGAAGTTGTTCGGCCAGATGATGCTGCGCCACATGTGCGCAACGGGGCTGCCGTCGAAACCGAGACCTTCTTTCGGCTGCTTGAAGTGGCGGCCGATGATGTCCGTGAAGTCCTCGACATCCACCGTGATGTCCGGGTCGAACGCATACACGTCGTTGACGGTGATCTCCCGCGACGATCCGTACCACTTGTGGTTCTTTGCCCGGTCGTGTTCTTCCTTCAGGTACGGCTCCGGCACGTAGTCGTCACCGAACAGGCGAATGTAGGCCTCCGGGTATTCGTAGTCGTATTCGGGATCCGGGAAGAAGCGCAGCGCCTGGTGTTTCTCGATCGCCCAGGCAACCTCTTCATCGACGTAGGGACGAACCAGCTGCGCGCACCAGTAGCCGTGATCGGTGCCCATGATGTGCAGCCCGACGTCGTGCAGCAGGCAGGCGAGTATCACTTTTTCGCTGCTGCCATTGATTTTTGCCAGTCGCGCGCTTTGCGTGACGTGGTTGGTGGAAAACCGCAGCTTGTAGAAATCCATCAGCGTCGGTTGGTCGGGCAGAACCGGCAGGGCCGGGTCGTAGCGCTGGAAATACTGTCCCCTGTCGTCCGGATCCCGCGCCGGCCGTCCCTCGATGAAGCAGTGGCTCGGTTTCGCGCGGCGCTTGTCGAGCTGTTCGACCATCGCGTCCTCGAGCGCGTCCGCCTTGGCGCTCAAGGTCGTGGCGCTGGCGATGGTCGCGGCCGACGCGGCGCTGATGGTGGTCAAGAAATTGCGGCGATCCATGTTGTCCCCCTTCGGCGGTCTTCCGCCGGTCGTAGCCGCGTCACCTGATCGTGATCGATATTTCGTCGACGCCTTCGATGCCGCCGGTCGCGGTGTCCCCCGGGTCCAGCGGGCCCACGCCCGCGGGTGTGCCGGTAAACACCAGGTCGCCGGGTGCGAGCGAGAACAACGTCGACAGCTCGGCAAGGCATTCCGGTACCGTCCATATTAACGCATTCAGGTCCGCGTCCTGGCGATTTTCGCCATTGACGGCAAGCCAGATCCGCCCGCTGTCCGGGTGGCCGATGCCCGATGCGGGATGCATCGCGGAGACCGGGGCGGACTGGTCGAAAGCCTTGGCGCTGTCCCAGGGCTGGCCGTTTTCCTTGGCCTCGTTCTGCAGGTCGCGTCGGGTCAGGTCGATGCCGACGGCGTAGCCATAGACGTAGTCGAGCGCCCTGCGTGCATCGATGTCGCGTCCCGCCTTGCCGATGCCAACCACGAGCTCGATCTCGTGGTGCAGCTTTTCGGTGCGCGACGGATAGTCGATCGGGCCGCCGCCCGGCACGATCGCATCGGCCGGCTTGCAGAAGAACACCGGCGGCGAGCGCTTCGGATCGCCGCCCATCTCGCGGACGTGATCGGCGTAGTTGCGGCCGATGCAGTAGATGCGCCGCACCGGGAACGTGTCGTCGCTGCCGGCGATCGGCAATTCCGGCTGTGGCAGCTCGAATAGTTTCATAAATTACCGATTCGCCCGGACCCCCGACATTAAAGTCGTAGAATAGGCGCACAATCAAGCTGTCTCGCTCGAACGGGGGATGAAGCATGACGATCGCGAGAAGAACGTTCCTGAAGGCCGTGGGTGGCGCATCGCTGGCGGGCAGCCTGTCCGCGTACGCCGCGCGCGCCGCGGCGGACACGAAAGCCGTGCCGGATTTCGGCTTCGACGACGACAACGTGCCGATGAACGCGGCCAACCTGTGCCCGATGCCGGTCAGCGTCACCGACGCGCACAACCGCTATGCGCAGGCGCTCGACGACTCGCTGAGTCCCGATGTCCGGCGCCGCATCGAGGCCCTGAAAGAAGACGCACGCAGCCGCATCGCCGGCATGCTCGGCGTATCCGCAGACGAGGTCGCGATCGTGCGCAACACCTCGGAGGCCAACAACGTGATCGTGCAGGGCCTGCCGCTCGCGGAAGGCGACGAGGTCGTGCTGTGGGACCAGAACCATCCATCCAACAGCGCAGCGTGGGACGTGCGCGCGCAACGCAGTGGCGCGGTCGTGCGTCGCTTCTCGGTGCCGGTGGAAACGGGCTCCATCGACGAAGCGGTCGATATTTTCGTCGACTCGGTCGGGCCGAGGACAAAGGTGATTTCGTTCACGCACATATCGAACATCACCGGGTTTCGCACGCCGGTCGCGGAAATCTGCGCCGCGATACGCAGGAAAAAAGGCGACGTGCACATCCACGTCGACGGCGCGCAGACCTGGGGCGCGGTGGACGTCGATCTCGGCCGCGTCGACTGCGATTCGTTCAGCGGCAGCGCGCACAAGTGGTTCATGGGCCCGCGCGAAGTGGGGATGCTGTTCGTACGCGAACGGCATATCGATTCGATCTGGCCGATCGTGGTCAGCGTGCCCTGGGGGCGGCATGACGCACCTCCTGCCGGTGCGCGCAAGTTCGATGCGCTCGGCCAGCGCGACGACGCGGCCGTGGCGTCGCTGTCCGACACCGCGAAGTTTCACGAAGCCGTGACGCCCGCGGGTATCGAAGCACGCTCGATGGCAATCGCAAACCGCCTGCGCGAAGGGCTTGCCGACATAGGCGTGCCGTTCGTATCCACGTCGCGGCCCGAGTTCACGAGCAGCGTGATCATCCTGAGGGCGCAGCGGGAGAACGCGCCGCAGCTGGTAACGAAAGTGCTCGAGGACTCGGGTGTGATCACCGCGCCGGTCGGCGGCTTTCGCATGTCGCCGCACGTCTACAACACCGAGGATCACGTCGACCGGGTGGTCGCGGCGGTGGGCAGGTCGCGCGCGCTGCTCGGATAGCCAGAACACAAGATTCGATCTTTTGCTGCGACTACGATATCGACACTGGGTGTTTGCTCCGAGCGAGTTATCGAGTGAGGAGTCAACGCCCCGTGTCGATGCGGCTGCCATGCAGCCGTTGTCGCGGGCAAATGGAAACGCTATGGCGGTCAGGCGTGGGACCAGCTGTCCGGGTCGTCGCTGTCGCCCGGTGACAATCCGATGATGTCGCCGTCCGTGTCGACGCCCAGGCCAAGGACTAAGCGGTTCGCGTAGGCGAAGTAAGACGCGACCTGGTTGATCTCCAGGATCTCGCCGTCGTCGAACCCGGCGCTGCGCAACAGCTCGATGTCTTCCGCGCCGATCTCGGCCGGCGTCACGGTCAGTTTTTCGACGTAGTCCATGCCAGCGAGCTCCCGGCCCTCGAACGCTGCCGCCGGGTTGCCGGCGTCGAGCGCCTCGCGGATCGCAGCCGCACGCATCTCGTCGCCGATCAGCCGCGACAAACCGGCAAAATGATGGTCTATGCAGTAGCGGCAGTCGTTCAGAAGGCTGACATACACGCCGATCGCCTCGAGATAGGCTTTCGGCAGCGTATTGCGGGGATGATGCAACACGTACTTGTACAGCGTCATGTGCCCTTCCATCGTATGCGGGCGCAGGCTGTGCGCCAGCATGATGTTGTCGACGTTGTCGTCCGGTCCCTTGATCCGGTCGTAGAGTTTCTTCAGTGTCCCGCCTGCCTCGTCGTATGAGATAGTCGCGATCCAGGTCATGCCGGCCACCCGTCTGGCGCCCCTGGTAAAGGAAGAATAATTTTCAGCATGGAACTCACTCCGGAGCGGCGGCAGCGCATCCTGACGTTGGCGCTGCCGATCATCGGCGGCATGGTATCGCCGAACCTGCTGAACATCGTCGCCACGGCGATGGTTGGCTTCCTGGGCGATCGGGCACTTGCAGCCGTCGGTGTCGTCGGCTGCGTGGTTTTCATGTGCCAGGCCCTGATACTCGGCATCTCGACCGGCGTACAGTCGAGCGCAGCGAGGCGCAAAGGCGAAGGTCGTGCGGACCGCGCCGCGGCGATCCTGAACACCGCGCTGCTGGTCGTGCTGCTGGTCGCGCCGATTCTTTCGTTCGTCCTCATTCGCCTCGCGGAACCGGTGTACCCGTTCCTGAACAGCGACCCGGCAGTCATCGAGCGCGGCGTGCCGTACCTGGAGTGGCGCCTCGGCGCGATCATGTTCGTCGGCATGAATTTCGCGTTTCGCGGCTACTGGAACGCGCTGGACATGTCGCGGCTGTACATGACGACACTGATCATGATGCATGCCGTGAACATCTTCCTGAACTACGTGCTGATCTTCGGCAACTTCGGCGCACCGGCGCTCGGCGTCACGGGCGCGGGCATGGCGAGCGCGATCTCGATGGGCGTCGGCACCGCGATCTATTTCTTTCTCGGCTTCAGGCACGTGGCGAAGGACGGCTTCCTCAGGCACCTGTCGACGCGCGCGGAAACCGGCTCGCTGATCCGCGTATCTCTGCCTGCAGGCGTGCAGCAGCTCTTCTTTGCGGCCGGGCTGACCGCCATGTTCTGGATCATCGGGCGGATCGGCACGCCCGAGCTGGCCGCAGCCAACGTGCTCATCACGGTGCTCCTGTTCGCGATCCTGCCGGGCATTGCTCTCGGCATCGCCTGCACGACCCTGGTCGGCCAGGCGCTCGGTCGCCGCGACGTCGACGACGCCTACCAGTGGGCCTGGGACGTCTGCAAGGTGACCGTCGCACTGCTCGCGGTGCTCGGGCTACCGATGTGGCTGGTGCCGGACCTCGTGTCGTCGATCTTCATCCACGAGGAGTCGACCCGCGAGCTCGCGCGCTGGCCGATGCGCATCATGGGCCTGTCGATGCCGCTCGAGGCGGTCGTATTCGCGTTCATGCACGGCATGCTCGGCGCCGGCGATGCGCGTCGCGTCATGTTCGTCAGCATCGGCGTGCAGTGGCTGTTCTTCCTGCCGCTCGCGTACCTGGTGGGGCCGGTGCTGGGCTTCGGCCTGCTCGGCGTGTGGATTTTGCAGGGCGTGAGCCGCACACTACAGGCCGGGCTTTACGTGTCCATGTGGCGCAGCCGCAAGTGGCAGCACATCGAAGTTTGAGACCGGGAGGAATAGATGGCGGCAACCGAATCACAGATGCTCGAACTCGGCACCGAGGCGCCGGCCTTCGAGCTGCCGGACCCGGACGGCAACCGGCATTCGCTGCGCGACGGCGCCAGCGCCTATCTCGTGATGTTCATCTGCAACCACTGCCCGTTCGTCAAGCACGTGCGCGAGGAACTCGCGCACCTCGCCCACGAGTACCTGCCGATGGACGTCGCGATTTACGCCATCAACAGCAACGACGTCGAGAAGCACCCCGACGACAGACCGGAAAAAATGAAAGAGGAGGCGCAGAACTGGGGCTACGAGTTCCCGTACCTGTTCGACGAGGATCAGGCGGTGGCGAAAGCGTATCGCGCCGCCTGCACGCCGGACTTCTTTCTCTTCGACGCGGACCGGAAACTCGTCTACCGCGGCCAGCTCGACGACAGCCGGCCCTCGAACGGCGTCCCGGTAACCGGCGCCGACCTGCGCGCAGCGCTCGATGCGGTGTTGAACGACGTCCCGGTGCCCGCGGAACAGAAGCCGAGCATCGGCTGCAACATCAAGTGGAAGCCGGGCAACGCGCCCGACTACTTCGGCTGAATTCCTACTCGTCGCTCTCGGCCAGTACGTCGTCGACAAACGCCTTGAACGACGGGCGACGCTCCTGGATGCCCAGCGCGCGCCATCGGGGTGCGTTGCGACTGACAAACGGCCGTATGCCGTACTCGTAGTGCTCCTCGTCGAGGAATCCGTGCCGGTACTGGTAGTACTCATTTTCCGCGTCTACGCGCCGCCCGGTAAAGAACACATTCAATCGCAGGCGCTCGACATCGGATAACGCCGCAATTGCATCCGGATCGAGTACGTCAGTAGTCGCGAGCAAAGGCAGCACGTGTTCACTGTCCTGAAGCGCGAGATTCAGGTCAATCGCATCGAATGCACGGGCCTGGTAGGTCGCCGCCATCAGCGCCGACTGCGTTTGACGCAGCTCCAGCACCAGCGCCATCAGCGATGCGACAACCGCGGCAATGCCCACCATCTCCGCATAGAATCGCCAGCGTTCGGTATTCATGTTCACCTCCTTGCAATTGCTAAAATGGCACGAAAGAGGAGGTGAAGTCATGGATTACGAACAAAAACAAAAGCTGCTACAGCTCGCGCTGCGCGTCTTCGGCGTGATCTTCCTGCTCGTTTACCCGATTGCCATGATCTGGCCGTCCGGCTGGCAGTGGCACGGCGGTGAGGGCCAGTACTACTTCCAGATGATCGTTGGCGTGTACGCGGTGCTCGGCATTTTCCTGATCCTCGCCGCGAATAATCCGGCAGCACATCGCAGTCTCATTTCATTCACGATCTGGTCGAGCATCGTGCACGCCGGGATCATGGCGGTGCAGGCATTCGGCGACGAGGCCGAGCGCGGCCACCTGGTCGGCGACGTGCCGGCATTGCTCCTGGTTGCCGCAGTCCTCTGGTTCCTGTCACCGCAGGCGCAAAGCACCACCTGACGCGCGTCAGCCTGGCCGGGCTCCGGTACCGGGGCGAAAAGCGCGGACGATCGGGACGAGGATCACGAACAGTATGAGGATGCTGATGCCGAGGCTCACCGGCCGCTGCCACAGGAACGAGATCGATCCGTCGTACAGCGTCATCGTCCGCTGCAGGTTGTCCTCGATCATGTCACCGAGGATGAAGCCCAGGATCAGCGGCGCCATCGGGTAGTCGAAGAAGCGCAGAAAAATCGCGGCGACCGCGAACGCGGTCATCAGCAGGATATCGAAGGTGTTGAACGACACCAGGTACACGCCGATCAGCGAGAAGAACAGGATGAACGGCACCAGGAGCTGGCGCGGCAGGATCAGGAGCTTCGCGATGTACGGAATCAGCGGCAGGTTCAGCATCAGCAGCACGACGTTGCCGAGGTACATCGAGATGATCACCGACCAGAACACCTCCGGGTTGGTCTGGAATAGCTGCGGGCCCGGCTGCACGCCGTAAGAGATCAGCGCGCCGAGCATCACCGCGGTCGTGCCGGAGCCCGGAATGCCGAGTGTCAGGAGCGGCACGAAGGACCCCGTGCACGCCGCATTGTTTGCCGTTTCCGGCGCCGCGATGCCGCGAATCGAACCCTTGCCGAAGCGGTTCTTCTCGCGCAGGGGCGCCAGCGCACGCTCCATGCCGTAGGCGAGGAACGACGCGATCGTGGCGCCTGCGCCTGGCAGCACGCCGACCAGGAAACCCAGCACCGAGGACCGGCCCACGACCGGCGTCATCTGCCGCGCGTCCTCGCGATCCAGTTTCAGGCTGCCGAAGTTGCCGCGCGATGCTGCCTCCGCCTCCGCGCCCGCCTTGTCTCCCTTGAGCACCGTCATCAGCGCTTCCGACAGTGCAAACGTCGCCATCGCGAGCAGCAGGAAACTCAGACCGTCGACGAGATCGAGGCTGCCGAACGTGAACCGCTGCACGCCGGCGGACGGGTCCGTGCCGACCGTCGACAGCATCAGCCCGATCACGGTCGCGATCAGCGCCTGCACGACCTTGCCGCGCGAGGCAAACGTCGACACGGCCATCAGCCCGAGGATCATCAGCATCAGGTAGTCGGGCGACTGGAAACTCAGCGACACCGTCGCCAGCGCGGGCGCGGCCACCATCAGCAGCATCGCCGCGATCGTGCCGCCGGCGAAACTGGCGACCGCGGCAACGGCGAGCGCCTTGCCGGCCTGGCCTGCGCGCGCGAGCGGGTAGCCGTCGAACGAGGTCGCAACGGTTCCCGCGACGCCCGGCGCGTTGATCAGTATCGACGACGTCGAACCGCCGAAAATCGCGCCGTAGTAGACGCCGGCCATCAGGATCATGCCGGACGACGGATCGAAGCCGTAGGTGATCGGGATCATCAGCGCGATCGCGGAAATCGGCCCGAGGCCCGGCAGCATGCCGATCAGCGTACCCGCGACGCAGCCCGCGACGACCATCAGCAGGTTCATCGGCACCAGTACCGTCGCCAGGCCGGTTGCGACGCCGTCCCACATCGTTCAGTTCCCTGCGGCCGGCCACCACAGGCCGGGTGCGAGGTAAAGGTCGAGCAGCTGCGTCATCAGCGCCCAGAACACGAGCGTGAACGCGAGCGGCAGGATCAGCAGCACGCTGCGTCGCCGCTCGCCGAGGACCAGAAAACCGGTCAGCAGGAACAGCGTGGTCGCGGCCACGAATCCGAGCGGCACGAACAAAAGCCCGTAGCCGAGCATCGCCATGCACATCAGCGCCGCGCGCGTCCAGTCATAGGCGCGCCAGTCGATACGCGCGTCCTCGCCCTGCCGGAACACCTGCAGCATGCGGATTGCGGCGAAAAGCAAGCCGGCGACGGCGAGCGCGACCGGCATCGTGCGCGGCTTGAACGGCTCGAGCTCCTGGCCGGGAAAGACGACGATCTGTGTCGCCTCGTAGCCGTACGCGGCAAACACGACGAACAGCACCAGCGGTGCAACCGGCACGACGCGCGGCTTCACGGCGCGGGCTCGCGCATGAATCCGAGCTCGAGCATCAGAGTTCGAATCTCCTGCTCCTGTCGTTCGAGGAAAGTCGTAAACGCTGCACGCGCGAGGTAACGGTTCTGCCAGCCGTACTGTCGGCGCAGTGTCTCCCATTCCGGCGTTTGGATCATGGCTTCGAGCAGCGACGCGAACGCGTCGGCACGCTCCTCGGGAATGCCGGGCGCGGCAAAGAAGCCGCGCCAGTTGATGAACTCGAAGTCGACGCCCTGCTCGACGAATGTCGACACGTCCGGCAGCACCGGCACCCGCGCCTCTGCGCTGACGGCAATGATGCGCAGCTTGCCGCTGCGGTGGTATTCCAATGCCTCGCTCAGGCCCGTGGACAGCACGTCACCCTCGCCGGTCAGGAAGCCCGCCAGCGCCTTGCCGCCGCCGTCATAAGGAACGTACGCCAGGCGCCGCGCATCCTCGCCGGCGGCCTTCAGCGCCAGCGCGGGCACCAGGTGGTCGAGGTCGCCGCGCACGGAGCCGCCGCAGATTTTCACGCTGCGCGGGTTTTGCCGGTAGCGCGCGAGCACGTCGGAAAAATCCTCGAGCGGCGAATCCGGTCGCGTCACCAGCACCTGGTAGTCGCCGATCAGGCGCGCCACCGGCGTGAGGTCACGAAACGAGTACGGGAAGATATTCGTCAGCGAACGGACGATGATCGGCGTCGAGTTGACCATCAGCGTGCCGGTCTGTCGCTCCGCGGTTTCGATCAGTGTACCGATCGCCTTGCCGCTGCCGGCGCCGGAGATATTTTCGAACGAGGCGGTCTCGATCAGCCCGGCCTGGCGCAACGCGAGCCCGACCGCCCGCGCGGTGGAATCCCAGCCGCTGCCGGCGCCGCCCGGCACGACGAAATGCACGTCGTTCGCCGACGCTGCGAACGCGTGCAGAGCCAGGCAAAAGGCGCAAAAATTATGCAAGAAATGCTTCACGTACCTCGTCCGCGGTCATCGGTTGCCGTCCGGCAGCAATCCCCTTCGCAGCGGCAAGCGCGACCAGTTCCGCGTTGTCCGCGGCCATCGTGCCGTCCTCGCGCTGCAGGTTGTTTTCGAATCCGACCCTCACGTGCCCCCCGGCGGCAATCGCCGCTTCGACCGCCGCGTGTTCCGAAACGCCGAATGAACAGACGGACCAGCAGGTATCGGCGGCGAGCGCCTCGACGTAGCGCGGCAGCTCGGCGACGTCCCCCAGCTGCGAGTCGGAATAGCGGCCCAGCACGAACAGCACGAACGGCTTCTCGGTGCCGACGATGCCGCGCGCACGAAAATTTTCGAAGCGTCGCACTTCGTCCGGCGTATAGAGAATGTACTGCGGCATGATGCGCTCGCGATCCACCCAGGCGAAGAACTGCGCGGCATCCGACTCGCGGCTGTCGTCCGGGCACAGTTCCTTGAGCGCCAGCGACACCGCCTCCGGACGCAGCTCGCGAACCATCGCCATCTGGGCGCCCGCATCGTAGATTCCGCAGGCTTCGCTGGTCACCTGCATGACCAGCCGCTCGCCGACGGCGTCGCGGATCGCTGCCAGCGCGACTCGGTACGAATCCGTGTCGAGCGTATGCTCACCTTTGGTGCCCCGCACGTGTACGTGCATCAGCGCAGCGCCCGCGTCCAGTATTGCCTTCGCGCAGTCGGCAAGTTCGGCAGGCGTGATCGGCAGCTTGCGATGGTCGGCGCTGCTTTTCCGCGCGCCGTTCGGCGCGTTGAGTACGATCAGCGGCCCGGCGTCAGCCGCCATTGCCGAACACGCCGTCCAGCGCTTTCGCCAGCCGCGCGCACAGTTCCTCGAAGTCTTCCTGTTCCGCGACGAACGGCGGCGCGATCAGCACGTGCGCACCGGCACGTCCGTCGACGCTGCCGCCGCCCGGGTACAGGATGAGCCCGTTCGCCATCAGCGCCTTCTTGAGTTTCGCCGCGATCTTCGCGTCGGCGGGAAACGCCGCTTTCGACTCGCGATCCTGCACGAACTCGATGCCGGCAAAGAGACCGCGGCCGCGGATGTCGCCCACGTGCGGATGGCTGCCGAAGTTGTCGCACAGCAGCTCGAGCAGACGCCGGCCCCTGGCGGGAACCGACGCGAGCAGTCCGTCGTCGAAGATGCGCTGCACCGCGACGCCGGCCGCGCAGGCGACCGGGTGACCGACATAGGTGTGCCCGTGCGCGAACCCGCCGGGGTCGGACGCGATCGCTTCGCGTATCGCATCGCGGCACACGACCGCGCCGAGCGGCTGGTAGCCGCCGCCGATGCCTTTCGCCAGGGTGACGAGATCGGGCAGCACGCCGTCGGCTTCGTGCGCAAAAAATGTCCCGGTGCGGCCGCTGCCGCACATCACCTCGTCGGCAATGAACAGCACCTCGTGCCGGTCGCAGATTTCGCGAATGGTGCGGAAGTAGCCGGGCACGGCGGCGACGGCGCCCAGCGTCGCACCGACGACCGGTTCGGCGATGAACGCGGCGACGTTTTCGGCGCCGGCGATCTCGAGGGCGGATTCGAGCTCATTGGCAGCGCGCTGACCGTACTCGGCCTCGCTTTCGTCGTCGCGCCGGTGCCGATACGCGTAACAGGGCGCGATGCGCGGCCAGTCGTGCGGCACTTTTTCATACGGCGCGCGGCGGAACAGGCTGCCGCTCACCGAGACCGCGCCGAGCGTGCCACCGTGATAGCTCCACTGGCGGCTGATGACGATCGACTTGTCCGGCTTGCCGCGGGCGCGCCAGTACTGCCAGGCGATTTTCAGCGCCGACTCGTTTGCCTCCGAGCCGCCGGACGTGAACCACGCTTTTGCGTCGGGCTCGCCGAAGCGCGCGGCGAGCCGCTCGGCCAGCTCTTCCTGAGCTTCGTTGGTAAAAAAAGACGTGTGCGCGAACGCGAGCCGCTCGACCTGGTCCTGGATTGCCGCGATCAGCTGCGGATGCCCGTGTCCGATCGCCGAAACCGCGGCGCCACCGCTCATGTCGAGATAGTCGCGCCCGTCCGCGTCGTACAGGTAGACGCCGGCGCCCCTGACCGCGACCGGATAGCTCGCGGCAGGCTCGCGATAAAAGACCTGGGACAATTTACTCCCCCGTGGCGGCTGACCACTCCCCTTCGAACGAGTGTAACGCCGGGGCCGCGCTCCGCCCAGCGGAACGCGGCAGGAAGGCCGCGCAGAAAAAGCGGCCGGCGAATGCCGGCCGCGTCATTGCATCAATGCAGTTTCGGTCGCCGCTTGCCCTTGCGTTGCGAGTCACGGACGTGACGACGCTCGGGATCGCGTTGCGGGCGATGGAAGTGACGATCTTCGTCGTCATCAGCCAGGCGGACGAAACGACTGCCGAGAAGGGCGAGATCGTCGTCGTCCGTTTCCCTCAGGAAACTGCGGATGTTCTTTCTGTTCACGGTGCAGGCCTCTTGCCGCTGCCCGGCCGGGCCAATCGCCCGGCCGGGACTGTCATTCCCTGTGTTGACCGGTCGCGTTCGCTAGGCGCGCCGTCCTCTCAGTGGGAATACTCCGAGAGAAAACCGTTATCCGCGGTGTCGAAAATGTCGTAGTCGTCGAAATCGGCGAGTTCGCTTTTCAGAAAACGATCCTCCCGCGCCATCTCAATGAGGCGCCATGTCGGAATGTCGTCCGCGTATTCGAAATCGGTCACTTCATCGTCGTCGGTGTCCTCATCGAAATCGTCGAACAGCACTTCGTCTTCCATATCGAACTCCATCAGATCCTCGGAAGCATCTTCCCAGGCAATTTCAGGCTCAATTTCACGTGGGGTGGCCATGGTATTCTCCTCCCCGGAACTGGTTTGACGTGAAGATAACGGCATTTACTTCGATGTCAAGACAATTTTTCACATTTTTTCGTACTCGCTAAGCTGTTGATATGACTGAAGATCTGGTCGACGAGCTGCTGGCGGACTGGGCGGTCGAGCACCCGGACAAGGACGTCACGGCGCTGGGCGTCGTGGTCCGGGTGCAGCACCTTGGCAAGCTGCTCCGGCAGGGCACCGGACGGGCGCTGAAGCGCCACGGCCTGAAGCACTGGGAGTACGACGTGCTGTCGGTGCTGCGCCGCAGCGGCAAACCGTTCGAGATGGCGGCTTCCGATATCGCCCGCGCCGCGGTGCTGACGAGCGGCGCCATGTCGACGCGCATCGACGGCCTCGCGGCGCGCGGCCTGGTGCGGCGCCGGCAGAGCAAGGAAGACGGCCGCTCGGTACTCGTGCGCCTGACGCCTGCGGGCAAGCGACTCGTCGATGCGGCAATCGATACCCGGCTGGCCGACGCGGACAGCGCGCTGGCAAGAATCCCGGCAAGCGAGCGCCGGCAGCTCGCGGCTTCGCTGCGGCGGCTGATGCTGGCCATCGACGGCCAGGCCGGCTAACGCGTCGTCAGGACGCGGCCGCGGCGGACTCCTCTTCGGCCTGCTGTGCCTCGTCAATTCGCGCAAGCTCGTACTCGGCGTCCCGTTCCGAGCCGATCAGAATTGCGATCCAGCGGGTGCGCTCGTCGGACTCGAGCGCGAGTTTCAGCGTCATCGTCAGCGGCACCGACAGCAGCATGCCGACGGGCCCCAGGATCCAGCCCCAGAGGATGAGCCCGGTGAATACGATCAGCGGCGATATGCCGACGCCGTAGCCCATCAGCCGCGGCTCGAGAAAGCTGCCGAAGACGGCGTTGATGGCGATGAACCCGAGGGCAACGCCGCCGGCCTCGCCCGGGCCGAGCGTGATCAGCGCCAGCAGCACGGCCGGTACCGCAGCGATGATGGACCCGATCGTCGGCACGTAATTCAAAAGAAACGCGAGCATGCCCCAAAGCAGTGGAAAGTCGAGACCCATCGATCGCGTGAGCAACCAGGCGAAGAAACCGGTGACGAAACTGATCAGCGTCTTGATACCGAGGTAGCGGCCGAGGTTGTTCAGGAACTGGCGGGCACTCTGCAGGCCTTCCGCGGTCTGGCCGAACGCGGCATTCGCCTTGGTGCGCATGCTCGACGCCTCGAGCAGGATGAACACCGTCGTGAACAGGATCAGGAACGTATTGGTCAGCACGTCCTGCACGCCGTTCAGGATATTGGCGGCAAGTCCCATCGCCCAGCCCGGGTCGACGAGTTCGGCCAGGTTCGGTACCGGCCGGTCGTTGCCGAGATAGTTGACGACCATCCGGCCGACGCTTTGCACGAGCGTTTCCAGCCGTGCCTGGTAGTTCGGCAGCGCGGCGGTGAATTCGGCGAGCGAGCGGCCGACGATGCCGCCGACCAGGCCGATGACCAGCATCAGCGCGAGAACGATGATCAGCGCCGCGAGAATCGACGGCACCCGGTTCCGCTGCAGCCAAAGCATCGGTCGCACGGAGATCAGCGCCAGGAAAACCGCCAGAAGGAACGGCACCAGCCACACCTTCGCGGCCTGCATGCCGAATATGATCACGACCAGCGCGGCGACGCTGATCAGCGCGCCGGATTTTTGCTGCTTGAGCCCGTTCACGTTGCCCTTCTCGTCGCTCCGCTCAGGCCGTCGCGACTTCGGGTTCTGCCACCACCTCGTCGCCGTCGATCTTCACCATCGTAAAGCCGGTGAAACCGTAGACGATCGACACCAGCGGGTTGATCAGGTTGAAAAACGCGAACGGCAGGTAGGCAAAGGTCGCGACTCCGAGCGTCGCCGCCATGTAGGCGCCGCAGGTGTTCCACGGTACCAGCGGCGAAGTCAGCGTGCCCGAGTCCTCGATGACCCGCGACAGGTTTTTCGAATGCAGCCGGCGGCGCCTGAACTCCGCGCGATACATCTTGCCGGGCAGCACGATCGCGATGTACTGGTCGGCGGCGACGATGTTGATGCCGATGCAGCTCAGGACCACCGTCAGCACCAGCGAACCGGTCGACTTGGCGCGATTCACTGCCGCGTCGATCAGCCGCTTCAGCATGCCGGTATGTTCCAGCACCGCGCCGAACCCGAGCGCAGCCAGGATCAGCCAGATCGTCACCAGCATGCTGCTCATGCCCCCGCGCGTGAGCAGGTCGTCCACCTCCGCGACGCCGGTCGAGGACACGTAGCCGTCGGCCAGCGCCATCCAGATGCCTTTCGCCATCGCGAGACCGGTCGCCAGCTCCGGCGATGCGGCGAGCGCGAGCACGCCATCGGGCTGCAGGAATACGGCCAGCACGCCGCCGAGCAGCGCGCCGAACAGGATCGTCGGCAGCGGCGGCACCTTTTTGTAGGCCATGTAGAAAACGACCGCGAGCGGCAGGAGCGCGATGACCGAGATGTTGAAGTTGGCGTCGAGCGTGGCCATCAGCGCCTCGAGCGTCGACGCATCGGCCGCGGAATCGGTGCCGAGGCCGACTACGGCGAACAGGATCAGCGCGATCGTGAACGAAGGCCCGGTGGTCCACGCCATGTGTCGGATGTGCGTGAACAGGTCGGTTTCGACGACTGCCGGTGCGAGGTTCGTCGTATCCGAGAGCGGCGACATCTTGTCGCCGAAATAGGCGCCGGAAATCACCGCGCCGGCGGCGATGGCGGGCGACAGGCCGAGTCCCATCGACACGCCGATCAGCGCCACGCCGAGCGTGCCGGCCACGGTCCAGGAACTGCCGGTGGCCAGCGCCGAGATCGCGCAGATCAGGCAGGTTGCGGCGAAGAACCATTGCGGGCTCAGCAGCTCGAGACCGTAGTAAATCAGTGACGGCACCGTACCCGCCATCAGCCAGGTGCCGATCAGCCCGCCGACCGAAAGCAGGATCAGGATCGCCACCATCGCCGTGCTGATACCGGCAACGATGGCTTTTTGCAGTTCGCCCCATTGGTAGCCGTTCCTGATGCCGACGATGGCGGCTATGGCGGCGGCCAAGGTTAGAACGATCTGGTTCGGCCCGGACGACGAGCTGTCCCCGAACAGGTACACCGACAGCGCGAGCATGACGATAAGCGCGGCGACCGGAATCAACGCGTCAACGAGCGACGGGCTCCTTGGCTCTGTCATGAACGCCTTTGATCGCATCGAGAACTCAAGCGCTGCATCTTATACTTTGCCCGGCATGAACGCACGAACGTCCCGGTTCTGGTGGTTCCAGGCGATCTTCTGGTCGGTCGCCGGCCTTGCGCTGTTCGTTTCCGGCGCGACCCAGATGCCGCTTTTCGACGCCTTCGTGCGCAACCTGTTCCTGCTCGTCGCCGGATTCCTGAGTTCCTTTTTTCTCGCGATGGCGATCGACCAGCTGCGCTGGCTGCCGCTGCTCAGGCTGCGCCTGGCATCGTACCTGCTGGCCTACCTGATCGCGGTTTTCTGCGTTGTCTTTATCAATACCGTTTCCTACACGTTGCGTGACGTTTCGCTCGGCGCGATGACGTTCGGCATGTGGTTTTCGGGCGCGCTCAACCTCGGGCTTGTCTACGCGTTCTGGGCGGAACTGTTCATCCAGCAGATCTACCTCGAGGACCGGCCCGCAGCGGAGGCGTCGGTCTCCTCTAACCGGCTCGTGGTCGAGCATCGCGGAGCGCTGGTGCCGCTGCCGCTGGATGAAATCACGTTCATCGCCGCGGCGGGCGACTACGTCGAAGTGCACACCGGCGACCGGACCTACCTCGAACGCAACACGCTGCAGTCGCTGCAGCAGTCGCTCGGCTCGGACCGGTTCCTGCGCGTGCACCGCTCGAAGCTGGTCAACGCCGCGCACGTCAGGTCGGTGAAGCCGTTGACGAAGGGCCGCTATCGCCTCCACCTCGAAGACGGCAGCGCCGTCGAATCGAGCCGCGGCTACCGCGACGAGATCCGGCACCGCTTCCTGGCCGGCGCGACCTGATTCGATCCGGTCCCGGCGGCCGCCCGCCGGTCGCGTCGGACGTCCCGTTCACCGCGGTGGCCGTCGCACCCGCCGCATGTCGCTCGCCGGGCATGGCGCTGCGCGCTAGCGTGAGCCTTTCACTATGGGGATCGCGCCGTGCACAAATACCTCTTGCTACTCCTTATCGCTACGCCGCTGTCGCATGCCGGAACCTGCAGCCAGGGGCTGGACGATGTCATTGCTCGCTACGTCGTTGCCCGCGGCGGCAGCGAGGCGCTGGAGAAGCAGCGGGCCCTGCGCATCGTCTCCACGCACTACGAAGGCAAGTACCAGCCGGTGCTCGACTACCGGGTATTGAAACCGGGATACATGTGGGTACGGGCAACGTATCGCGACGGCTTCATTTACACCGAGGGCTTCGACGGCGAGCGCGCCTGGGAGCAGCCCGGCGCCGATCAGTCGGCAGAATACGTCGGCGGGGATGCCGCCCGCGCCCTGAACCAGGGCGCGATGTCGCCGGTGCACCTGTACGGCCTGCAGCACATGGCCGGCCTCGGCGCAAAGATGGCGCTCAGGGGCTGCGAGTCGATCGACGGCCGCGACTATTTCGTCGTCAACGTGCTGTCGCGATTCGGCACCGATATCGACTACTACATCGATGCGAACAGCTATCGCCTCGCGCGCAGCCGCACCGTGCGCCCGCTGCACCCGACCCAGGACCCGACGCCGATCACGATCGAGGAGCGCTGGTCCGATTTCCGCCTCGTCGACGGCGTTTTGCACCCGTTCGTGCTCGAGCAGTGGAACGTGACCAGCGGCGAACGGCTCACGCGCCTCGAGATCGATTCCATCGAGCAATTGCCGGACGCGACGGCCGCGGACTTTGCCAGGCCGGAATAGGCGTATTACTCGAGCGCGCCGCCGTCGATTGCAAGCACGGTCTGGTAGAGAACGGTGGCACCGTTCGCCATGTCCTCCGGCGACGTGTACTCGCGCGGCGAGTGGCTGATGCCGTCCCGGCTCGGCACGAAGATCATGCCGGTCGGTGCGATCAGCGCCAGGTCCTGCGCGTCGTGGCCGGCGCCCGACGGCATCAGTTTGTAACTCAGCCCCAGGTCTTCGGCGACCTGGCCGATGATCCGGCGCATCGTCAGGTCGGTCGGCGCGGGTGGCGAGGCCACGTCGATTTCGGCAAAGCGTATCGGCGTGAAGCGACGGTCGGCGATGCGTTCGGCCTCGGCTCTGATGCGATCGAAGACCTGCTGCATCTTGCGCGCTTCGAGGTCGCGAATCTCGAGGCTCAGCACGACCTCGCCCGGGATCACGTTCGGTGCGCCGGGCTTCGCCTCGATGCGGCCGACGGTCGCAACCTGCCGGCCCGGCAGCTCGGTCGCGATGCGGTTCACGGCCAGCACGAAATCCGCGGCGCTCACCATCGCGTCCCAGCGCTGGTCCATCGGGGTCGTGCCGGCGTGGTTGGCGAAGCCTTCCACCGTCACGTCCCACCAGCGGATGCCGACAATGCCCTCGACGACGCCGATGTCGACGCCCTCTTCGTAAAGGATCGCGCCCTGCTCGATGTGCAGTTCGATGAACGCCTTCAGGTCGCCTTCGCGCCGAATCGCGAGCTCGAGCCGGTTCGGGTCCCCGCCGATGGCGCGGATACCTTCGCGTATCGTCATGCCGCTATGGCTCATGACTTCCAGTGCGCGGTCCGAGAGCTTGCCCACCATCGCGCGGCTGCCGGTCAGGCCGCCCTCTTCGTCGCTGAATACCACGACCTCGAGCGGGTGCTCGGTGCGCAGGTTTTGCACCTCGAGTAAATCGATGACCTCGATCGCGCCGATGACGCCGACGTCGCCGTCGTAGTTGCCGCCACCCGGCACCGAATCGATGTGCGAGCCGAACAGGATCGGCGGCAGATCGGGGTTCGTTCCGTCTCTTCTGCCAATGATATTGCCGGCGGTGTCGACGCGCACGGCGAGGCCGACGTCGCGCATCAGGTCCATGATGAACGCGCGTCCGGCGATATCGGCGTCGCTGAACGCGACCCGGCTGACGCCGCCTTCCGGGTTGGCGCCGAAGCGCGACAGCGCCTCGATACGCTGCTGCATGCGCTCGGGATCGGCGGCGACAGACGACTCCTGCGCCGCGCCGGGCCACGGCATGCACGCAATCAACAAGACCAGCACTGTACGCATCGACATCATCGTCCCCCCCGCTCGACGCCGTTACAATGACACAAAAAGGGGGAACATTGATGCGCGCGCTACTTTTCATTTCGGCAGTCTGCCTGCTGCCGCTTAACGCGGAGGCACAGGAAAACCTGCGGCCTGACGTGCCGGTGGCGTTGGTCGGCGGCATGCTGCTCGACGGTTACGAGGCAGAGCCGATTCACCACTCGGTCGTCGTGTTCGAAAACGGCCGCATCACGGCGGTCGGCACGAAACTCGACACGCCAGTGCCGCCGAACGCCGTCGTCATCGACACCGGCGGGCGCACGATCATGCCGGGGCTGATCGATGCGCACATGCACATCGACCTGATCGGCCACGGCAGCTACGAGCGTTACTACGCGTTCATGGGCGGCATGCAGAACATCGGCCGCTTCATGCAAGTCGCGGCGAAGCAAATGCTGCGCGCCGGTGTGACCACCGGTCTCGATCTCGGCGCGCCTTTCCAGGCGATCGATTTCCGCGAGCGCGTCAGGCGGGGCGAGATTCCGGGCCCGCGCCTGATGCTGTCGGGTCCCTGGATCACCCGCGTCGACTACGACACGATTCCCGACGAATACGAGATCGTGATCCGCTCGACGCGCGAAGCGGAGCAGCAGACGCGTGAACTCATCGACCGCGGCGTCGACGTGATCAAGACCTGGGTTGGGCTGAGCGAGGAGGATTACCGGGCCATCGTCGGCGTCGCCCACGCTGCGGGCATCAAGGTGCACGCGCACCTGTATCACCCGGACGCGATGCGCGCGGCGCTGAACGCGGGCGTCGACGTGTTCCAGCACGCCGGTTCTGCGCGCAACCCACCGTACTCCGACGAGCTGGTCTATGACATCGTGCACAACAACGTGCCGATCGTGCAGACGATCTCGCCCCGCATCTGGGTCTACCCGTACACGGGTGCGCATCCCGAACGCCTTTACGACCCGGTGTACCGCGACGACATGCCGCCGGATATCTACGAGGAATTCATCGCCTCGGTGGAGGACTTTCACCGGCTCTCGTACTTTCACGACATCGGCCAGGAAACCCGAAACGCGAAGCGCTCTGCCGGACAGTTCATCGCGGCCGGCGCGTACATGGGCGTCGGCACCGACGCGGCGAGCCCGCTGAACACGCACTACGACGCGATGTGGTTCGAGATGTCGGCACTGATCGACAGCGGAATGACGCCGATCCAGGTGATTTCCGCAGCGACGAAGACGAACGCGGAAATTCTGGATCTTTTCGACGAACTCGGCACGGTCGAGCCGGGCAAGCTCGCTGACCTCATCGTCGTCGACGGCAATCCCTTAGCCGACATCGACGCTCTGCAGCACGTCGACATCGTCATCAAGGACGGCGGCGTCTGGTACGCCGAGGATGCGGCGCACGGCGCGGTGACGGAGATCGGGCACGCGTTCTAGGATCCCGCCGCCGGCGGTAACCGCAGCGCCTATACTCAGGTCGTCCACCCATAAAAATAACCGAGGGGACGATCATGAAAAGTTCGATTGCGAAGGCGCTGACTTCCTGCGCTCTGCTCGCCTTGTGCGCGACGGCTACGGCGGATCCGACGGTACGTGTCGTCTGGGTATGCAACGTCAACGAAGGCAAGACCCTGGACGACGTACGAACGGCAAACTCGGCGTGGGTCCGTTTCATGCACGCGAACGTCGACGAGGCAATTACCAGCACGATCCTGACGCCGATCGTCGGCAATTACGAAAACGGGAGGTTCTTTTTCGCCGATGATTTCCCGACCATGACGGTCTGGAACGAGTCTCGCGAGGCGAGCCAGACCACGGAGGGACAGGCGATCGACGCAGCGATCAACGAGGCCGCGACATGCATCAGCAATACGATGCACTCGGCGGAACTGAGCTGACTACTCGATAGACTGCAATAGAGCGTCCGCGACCTCGGTCGCCGTCCGGATGCCCTCGAGAATACGGTTTTCCTCGCGTTTCAGGCGCGTGAGCAGGAACTTCGCGTCTTCCGAGTCGGTATCGAGCGCATCCAGTTCTGCGGCACGCGCGATGCCGGGAAATCGCGGGATCAGCTCGTTCGAGTCCTGGTCGTGAGGACCGTTCGTGCTCCAGTACGCCGTATTCAACGCGCGGCCGATGCCGAGCAGGGCGTCGTTCCACGACGCCGGGTTCTCCACGGCGTCCGCATCGATCCGCGACAGTTGCGCTGCGCGCGTGCGGAATGCCTCGACCGCGTCGGAAATAGCGCTCGTGTCGTAATTGTCGATCGCGGCCAGCTTCTCCAGCATTTCGTCGGCGGTATCGACGTAGTCGTAGGGGATGATCTTCGGCGCCGCGAGGCTCATAACCTGCGCGTACAGTACCCGCGTGTCCTTGATCAGCAGGTCCGTGTCGGCCTTGTCGCGGCTGTCGGTCTTCGCGTGCCACCACCAGGAGCCGCCGCTGCCGTCCGCGGTGCCGCGATCCGGCGACCCCGCCGGTATCGCCGTCGAGAAGCGCATGCTCGATACGCCCATCACCAGAAACGCCTCGTCCGCGGTCTTGCCGGGACGCCCGGTGTCGTCGACCTGCTGGCCGGTCGTTTCATGGATGACCTTGCGATTCAGGTCACCGAGCTCGGCCGTGTTGGTGCCGCGATAGATCGTGCCGCTCCGTGTGCCGATCGAGTCCACGTTGACGTAGGCGACCGCGCCTGCGCGAATGTCCGCATAGAAATTGTCCGCGTACCAGGTTGCGCCGGCATAGCGACCCGGCGAATGCCCGTTCCACCATGCGATGCGCACGCTGCGCCGCAACTCGTCCCGGTTCTCGTGCAGCAGTCGCGCAAGCTCGAGCATCGCGGCATTGCCGGTCGCGTTGTCCGTCACGCCCTCGTGCCAGGAATCGATGTGCCCGCCGACCAGCACGAACTTGTCCGGCTCGGCCGTGCCCTCGATGTGCGCAACGACGAGCTCGGTCGGCCGCCAGCGCGTGTCGACCTCGCCGGTTACACGCACGCGTAGCGATTCTCCCGACCGAAGTCGCTCGCGCAGGTTGTCACCGTCCGGCCGCTTGATCGCGACGATCGGGTTGTCGGGAATGCGGTGCTTCGTTTCCGGCGTCGGCGCGCCCCACACCGTCGTGACGGTCATGTTGTGCAGCTGGTTGTCCGGGTTGATGAAGATCTGCGCGAGCGCGCCCGCCTCTTCCGTCGCCCATGCGCGGTACGGTGCCGGGTAGCCGTCGTCGAGCACGATTTTGCCGCTGACGTCGATCGCCTGGTAGTCGATCAGCGGCGCATCGAACGGATCCTCCTGCATGTCGTAGCCGATGTAGATCAGTTCGCCCTCGACGCCGTTCTCCGGTGTCGACCGGGAGAACGCGTGATTGATCGCGTCGAGCGTGCGGCCGTCCGCGCCGAGGATCTCTACGCCCGCGTTCAGGGGATGACTCAGGTACAGCTCGAAGTCGTAGGATTCGTACGCCACGCCGTAGGCGTCGAGCCGCTCGCGAAGGTACGCGTTCGCGGTTCGCTCGCCCTCGCCGCCGGAAATCCGGTCCAGCGTGCCGTACAAATCGAGCATGTCGTCGAGCGCTTCGGGCGAAACGTCCTGCGCCAATGCCGCTGCTATCTGCAGCAGCGAAAGCGCCGCGCCGAGCGTGAAGCCGCGCGCCGCTGCGCCGATTCTCGCCATCATTGCTTGTACACCTCGCCGCCTTTCATCACGAAGCGCACGTCCTCGAGAATCCGCACGTCCTCGAGCGGGTTGCCGCGCACGGCGATGATGTCGGCGTACATGCCGGGCTCGATCGCACCGACGTCGCCCGGCCAGCCGATCAGCTCGGCCGCGTTGACGGTCGCGGCCTGGATCGCCTCGATTGGCGTCATGCCGTACTGCACCATGTACGCGAACTGCCGGCCGTTGAGGCCGTGCGGGTACACGCCCGCGTCGCTGCCGAATGCCATGCGTACGCCGGCCTCGTGCGCTTTTTGAAAGTTGTTGCGCTGCGCCTGGCCGACCTGGCGTTCCTTGTCGAGCGATTCCGGCAGGAATCCCGCGGCCTCGCCCATCTCGAGAATGTAGGTACTGACGTAGACGTCCATGACCAGGAACGTGTCGTTCGCTTTCGCGAGCCGTATGCCCTCGTCGTCGATCAGGCTCGCGTGCTCGACCGAGTCGACACCGGCCTGGATCGCGGCCCGGATACCGTCCGCGCCGTGCGCGTGTGCCGCCACCTTGCGGTCGCGGCGATGCGATTCGTCGACGATCGCGACCATTTCCTCGAGCGTGTACTGCTGTGCGCCGACCGAGGTGCCTTTCGACAGCACGCCGCCGGGGGCGCAGCACTTGGTCACGTCCGCGCCGTCCTTTGCCTTCTCGCGC
>CALKYK010000316.1 GCA_938003715.1 uncultured Gammaproteobacteria bacterium | reverse complement strand
AGAGCCTGGACGAGGTCGACCCGAAGCTGCTCGAGACCTACGACAAGCTCGGCATCCCGCTGCACGAGCGCGCCCGGCTCGCCGGAGTTGCGGTCGACGCCGTCTTCGACAGCGTGTCGGTGGCGACCACATTCAAGGAAAAACTCGAGGACGCCGGCGTCATCTTCTGCCCGTTTTCCGAGGCGGTGACGAAGCATCCCGAGCTCGTGCAGAAATACCTCGGTTCGGTCGTGCCGTACCGGGACAATTTCTTCGCCACGCTGAACTCGGCCGTGTTCAGCGACGGCTCGTTCGTCTACGTGCCAAAAGGCGTACGCTGCCCGATGGAGTTGTCCACCTATTTCCGCATCAACGCGGCAAACACGGGCCAGTTCGAACGCACGCTGATCATCGCCGACGAGGGCAGCTACTTGCGCTACCTCGAGGGTTGCACGGCGCCAATGCGCGACGAGAACCAGCTGCACGCGGCCGTCGTGGAACTGGTCGCACTGGAAAACGCGGAAATCAAGTATTCGACGGTGCAGAACTGGTATCCGGGCGACGAGGAAGGCCGCGGCGGCATCTACAACTTCGTCACGAAACGCGGCGACTGCCGTGGCGCCAACTCGAAGATTTCCTGGACCCAGGTCGAAACGGGCTCCGCCATCACCTGGAAGTACCCGAGTTGCATCCTGCGCGGCGAGAATTCCGTCGGCGAATTCTACTCGGTGGCGGTGACGAACAATCGCCAGCAGGCGGACACCGGGACGAAGATGATTCATATCGGCCGCAACACGTCATCGACGATCGTGTCCAAGGGCATTTCGGCGGGCCGCGCGCAGAATGCGTACCGCGGCCTGGTGCGGGTCATGCCGCAGGCGCACGGCGCGCGTAATCACACGCAGTGCGATTCGTTGCTGATCGGCAAGGACTGCGGCGCGCACACGTTCCCGTACATGGAAATCAGGAACCCGACGGCGAAAATCGAACACGAAGCGACGACCTCGAAGATTTCCGAGGACCAGCTCTTCTACTGCCGGCAGCGCGGCATCTCGGAAGAAGATTCCGTCAACATGATCGTCAACGGCTTCTGCAAGGAAGTGTTCAGGGAGCTGCCGATGGAATTTGCGGTGGAAGCACAGAATCTCCTCAACGTGAGCCTCGAAGGCGCAGTGGGATAAACGACGCAATGAGCAAGCTGCTTGAAATCAGGAACCTGCACGCCGGCATCGGCGGCAATCGCATACTCAACGGGCTCGATCTCGACGTCGACCAGGGAGAGGTGCACGCGATCATGGGGCCGAACGGTTCGGGCAAGAGCACGCTCGCACAGGTGCTGGCCGGCAACGACCGTTACGAGGTGCTCGAAGGCAGCGTCGCGTACGACGGCAACGACCTTCTCGAGCTTGATCCGGAGGAGCGCGCACGTGAAGGCGTCTTTCTCGGCTTCCAGTACCCGGTCGAGATCCCGGGCGTCAACAACGCCTACCTGCTGAAAGCCGCCCTCAACGCCCGGCGCAAACACCGCAGTGAAAGTGAAATCGACGCTTTCGAGTTTCTGCAGCTCGCGCGTGAAAAAATGGCGGTGCTCGACATGGATCCTGCGTTCCTGAATCGCGGCGTCAACGAAGGATTCTCCGGCGGCGAGAAAAAACGCAACGAGATCCTGCAGATGGCAATGCTGGAGCCGCGCCTCGCAATCCTCGACGAAACCGATTCGGGTCTCGACATCGATGCGCTGAAAGCGGTTGCAAACGGCGTCAACGCACTGCGCAGCGAGGATCGTGCAATCGTGCTGGTGACGCACTACCAGCGGCTGCTCGGCTACGTCGAACCGGATTTTGTCCACGTGTTGTCGCAGGGACGGATCGTCCGATCCGGCGACAAGGACCTTGCGCTGGAGCTCGAGGAGAAGGGTTACGAGTGGGTGCGGGAGGCCGTCAACGCGTGAGCCGCCCTGCCCTCGACATAAACCTGCTCGACGCCGCCGTGGCGCGGCTGCCCGAGGACGAGCTGACCGCCGCGCGGCGGGCTGCTCTCGCGCGATTCGTTGCGTCCGGCTTCCCGAC